>JAOZVK010000105.1 GCA_029938185.1 Bacteroidales bacterium
GTAAAAACGGATTTGATTTTGGGATTAATTCGGCTGCTTCTTGTCGGCTAAAATCATCGAGTGTTTTGTCGTGCAATCGTGCTGCGAACATACCATAAGCCAAAGTTTGTGAATAAATATCAGCAAATGATTGTGGCGTTAAATCGTGAATTAAAATCGTTTTAAAAGTTTCGTATTGAGCTTTTAATGATGTGTTTTCTTGTGTTTCTTCGTCAGATGTTATTGCACGTTCTAAAATATTTTGTAACAATCGGGCTTTTGATGCCATCATTTCAGCCAATTTTTGACTTGACTTGATAGTTTGTCCAATATGCGTACAAAAGTTTTGTATCAGGTTCTCAAATTGTGAAAAATTATCGGCTAAGGGTTTTACTGTATTATTTTCTACTTCTCCAATTCGTATTTCGTGAATTAATTCTCCGTTTTGGAAAAACTGAAACCAAATATAATCCGTAATTATCAGATTATCGAGTGCTTTTTTATAGCGACCGAATTGTTCTTTATAACTTTTACTGTTAAGGTCTTTTCCAATGTCTTTGGCTTCAATATATCCAATTGGTATTTTTCCTTTTGTAATTACATAATCGGGGTTTCCGCAATCAGTTACATTTGCTGGTTCGTTTGTTATTTCAACGCCTTTTACTAATTCTCTAATTAAAGTTTCAAGGTCGCCTCGATAAGAATGTTCTCTCGAAATTCCAGACTTCAAACGTTTACTTACAATTTCTATATATTCTTGTATTGTCATATTTCTATATTGTTGCGATACCCGATTTTAATTAAACCTAACGGAAATGTGCCTTGAACAGGCGGTGTTTTTTGTTGCTTACTGAATGAGCGAAGCGAATGAAGTAAGCAACAAAAAATACCGATTGTTTCAAGGCACAATGTTACAGGCATTAAGCTTTCTTATTTTCAAATCTTTTTTCCAAAGAAAGCATAAAATCTTTCATGCTTTTGTTATATTCAACATATTTTGATAGATGTTTCTTTTTATCAAGTTTCTTAGATTTGGTAAAAGTTTCAAAAAATTTCCCTTTACTTTTTGTGGGGTGAAGTTTGAATTTCTTAAAAGTTAAGTTATTTTTATTTAAGTGCTGTTGTAATCGATTTTTAGAATTTATTATAGGAACTGTATCTCTGACTTCGAACATGGTTAAGCACCATGCTTCAATTTCTTCAATAGCAATAGCATAAAGTAGTCTATCCTGATAATTATATTCTAACCAATTGGAGATTAATTCAATTACTTGTTCCCTTAGCTCCGCACAGTAATTATCATTATCCTCTTTTTGTGGGCGATTAAACTCAAAATCTTGTTCTTCAATTTCTGCTGTATCTATATGAATTACAATATTATTACAATCTAAAACGGAAAATGCTTTATCAAAATCTGGTCGTTTCCCATCTTTGCCTGTGCATGAATTTTTTACCCCTTGTATTGTTCCTATGGATTGTTGATCGTGGTGACGGTCAGTAGCATCTTTACTTAGTCCTGGTCTAATTAATTTTATTTCACTACCGTCAAATCCAAATGCTCTCAAAATATTCTTTATAACACCTTGGTCTTCCACCCCTTCTGAAATAATTCCTATAATTTCGTTTCGCATAATTTAAAAATTTTCAGAAATTGCACCTAAAAAACCTCTTGTCCATAAATCAGATAATTTATAATCGTTGTTTTTTACTTCAGGTTTAAGTTCTATTCTTCTGGTTTTTGTATCACCATTATCTGTTCTTTTAACTTCAAATAATCGTATATCATTATCAAACAGATTTAAACCATCAAGGATTGCAGGATTGTGTGTCGTAATTAAAATTTGTTTATTATGTTTTTTTGATAATTCACATATTTCAGACATTACGTGTTGGCATAAGTGGGGATTCAATGATGTTTCTATATTGTCAATTGCAAAAAGTTTTGGACTTTTACTGCTAATAATAGTTGCAAGGTAAAATAAAATATGTAAAATACCTTCGTTAGAGTTTTCAGAAGAAAATACACTATTCTTTACCATCATGTATTTATCTCGAAAATACAATAAAGACTTGCTGTGGTTCAATTTATAGCCTTTTTGTTTTAATTCATCTTTTGTGTCAATAAAAAAATCGTCCAGCCATGAAAAAGCATATAAATAATTTTTAAGTTCGTCAAGTTCTTCTTTATTAAGTTGATTAATAACAGTATCAAGAGTTTCTCCATAGATACCCTTTCTACTTATCTGAAATTCGGGTATTCCTCTTAAAGCTTCTGTGTTTAGAGTATAAATTATGAAATTATTCAAGTTTCTGTAATTTTGCGACTTTTGAAACTCTTTATTAGAAATATTCTCTCCTAAACCCTCAGTAATTTGAGATGAGATATTTTCTACTATCTTATTGAATTTTTTAGGGAATTTTTTGGCATATTCTTTTATTTTATTTTCATTACTAATATTACTTTTAGATTCGGCATCTACCAACTTTGGAAGAATACTATTTATCGTATAATCTGTAATAATTTTTTCAATATCTGTTTCTGCTAAAATATTAAACGAATATTGAGGTTCCCATTTTGAAAAAATATTATTTTTATCATGAGGTTTTAGTTCGCATCTTATTTCTGTGTCCGAGAATATTAAATTTAGTTCAATAATATTTTTTTGTTTTTTACCTTTGAAAGAACTGAGTATTAATGATGGTTTACTAACCCTAAAACCATTTGTATATAAAATGTCAGCATCAATAGTTTCGTAAGTTTCTGCTACACTTGCAAACATCAATGCTTCTAAAATATTAGATTTCCCACTTCCGTTTTCACCTATAAACACATTTACTTTGCCTAATGAAATTGTATCATCAAGAATAGATTTGAAATTTTTTATCTGTATTTTTTCTAACATTTCTTTAATTTTTTGTCATTATTGTAGTGGCTCGATAGAGCTTGCAGTAATAAAAAGAACATTTTTTGTAGATAACAATTTTTTAAAATTTTAGAAATCATTATTAATCAAATAGTTCTCTTATTTTTTAATTTTTAATGAAAATATGCAAATACTATCAAGCCACTACAATTTTTTGTCATTATGTATTTTATAAAGATAATCCATATACTTATTTGTTACAAAGTTGCCTGTAACGAAAATGTGCCTTGTGGCGTTTTGTTTTTGGTGTTTTTTTTGTGCGAAGCACAAAAAAACACCAAAAACAAAATGACATCAAGCACAATGATATGTGCTTTTTTTCTGTAATTAAAACATCAAATAAAGTCTCGAATGATTATGGTATCAGACTAAATTTTGAAAATAACTCTATCTCTTCTTCAATATGAGCTTTCCTAAATAAAGTTAATATAAAGCCTAAATATTTGTGATTTTCATTAAAAACAGAAATTGTATCTCTCCAACGAAATTTAATAGCTTCTTTCGTATCCAGTGATAAATCTTTCAAATGAGGTTTCTGCATAAAATAATCAATATAATCATCAATGATATTTTTTTTACGTTCATATAATTTATATTTTTCAAAAAGGTATAACTCAAATTTGTTTTGTTTTGAAAATAAATTAAGCCATTCGTCAGGTCCCCATGTTTCTATGTTTACTCCAATTATTTTTGACACCTGCTCAATAATATTATTTGGTGGAGTATTTATATAGCATAGATTTGTAACTGATAGAAATCCCCATGGTTTTAAAACTCTATAATACTCTTTTATCGCTGATTGCTTGTCTGCAATAAATGAGGTTGCACCACCTGTTACTATTAAATCAAAATAGTTGTCGGGAAATGGAATTTCTAAAGCAGACCCTGTTCCAAAAGAAACAAGGTTCTGTATTTCTTGTGTGTCTGATTTAAGTTTATTTTTCGCAATTTCTACAGCTTCTTGTTCTATGTCAATTCCAAATACTTTGCATTTAGCTGTTCTTGCTATCTCTAAAGAAGTAAACCCCGTATTGCTACCGACTTCTAACACAATACTATTACTATCAATAAAACTGTTCTGGACAATTTTATTGATTGAATGCTTACCACCTGGGCAACGATTCGTTTCTTGGATTAAAGATATAAATTGAACATAGTTCATTTTTTTTATATCATCTGATGATATTGAATTTTTGTTATTCATAAAACTTATTTTATTTTTTTAATTATACAACCATTGACTCTAAAAGCTGAATTGATATAGGATTATCTTTTTCTGCTATAATTTTAACTTTGATATTCTGCTGAAGTGTAATCATCGGGAAAGTATGTCCACAATCAAAATTTGAAATTACTGGAATATTTAAATCTTTTCCTATGAATTCAAGAATTAATTCTTCAAGTGTAAAATTTGCTCCACATCTATCTGCTTTTTCTGGTTTAGAAATAATTAATCCCGAAATATACTCAAATACTCCTATTAATTTTAAGTGAGAAAGGTTTCTTTCAAATTTGTTATATGAGGCATCAGCTTCCTCAATCATTAAAATTTTATTTTCCAAGTTAGGAAAATATTTTGTTCCTGCCAGTCTTAGAAAGGTATCTAAATTTACAGGTATAACGTTGGCTTCAACTGTTCCATTATTTAAAATTTTCCACCCTTCATTTTTTTGAAAATTACGATTAATATTTTGCCAATTTTGGTTACTTGCATCAATGAAATGGTTACTCCAATATTCGGGCGGATATAAAAAACGATTAGTATTTTTTTTATCTGTAACACTATCTATAAATGATTTTATAGTATACTTGTTATTTGGTTCACCAAAAGAAGGAGCGATTGCTGGACCATAAAAACACCTTAAACCTGATTGTGTCAATATACTTAACATGATAGAAGTCATATCTGAATAGCCGCAAATAATCTTAGGGTTTTGTCTTATTGCACTAAAATCTAAATAAGGTAATAAACTGGATGAGTTGTGACCACCAATAATTGAAATAATACATTTAACATTAACATCAATAATTAAATCCATAAATTCTTTTGCACGTTCTTGAGCTGTTCCTGTTCGGTAGCCTTGGGAAATTGATTTTTGTGTTAAGAATCCTTCTTTTATTTTAAAACCTAGTTTAGTGAGAGTTTTTATTCCTGATTCATATTTTTCACGAATTAAAATGTGAGCAGGCCATGAAGGACTAAATACTCCAACAACATCTCCTCTATTTAAGGCTTTAGGGCGAATTTCTTTCATAACTATTGTATAAGGTTTTCAACTGACATGAATATAGAATTGAGTTTATTTATGCCTTTTACAGCACCTCTAGCAAACATTGATTGACCACCTCCTTTACCTCCATGTGGAATTAACCATGAGTTAAGAATATTATTAGCTTGGTAATTAGTAATTAAATTTTCTGCAATTAGGATATTTGCAGAAATTTTTTCTTTTTCTTCACAAATAATAAATGCAATTCCATAACCAAGCTTTTTAATTTTTTGTTCTGCTACTATTTTCATTGATTTAACATTTTCTTTGTTTAATATCCCAACAAATACTTTTGTTCTGTCTGTTAAAACAAAAGAGTTTTCTTTTATACAATCTAAATTAATTGATTTTTTAAAATTCAAAGTCTCTTTTTTTGAAGATTTTATCTTTTTTATTGTTTCTAAAATATTTTCATTTGTACATGAAAGGTATTTAGAGGCAGATTTTAATAAATCTTGTGAGGACTTCATTTTTGTGTATGCAATCTCTCCTGTAATAGCTTCAATACGCCTAATACCTTTAGCTATACCACTTTCCTTGATAATTGAAAATAAGGATAATTCACTAGTAGTTTTAATATGTGTTCCTCCACATAGTTCAGTTGAAATTCCACCTATTTGTACAACTTTTACTTTCTTTTCATATTTTTCATTGAATAGGGATATAGAACCAAGTTTAATTGCTTGTTCATATTCCATTTCATCTATTTTAATATTATAGTTTTCCCAAATCCAAGAATTTATCATTATTTCAACATTTTTTAATTCGCTGTCAGTTAAAGGTTTTGGGTGCGAAAAATCAAACCTTAGTTTTTTATCATTAACTAAAGACCCTTTTTGTTCAACATGTTTACCTAATACACTGCGTAGGCTACTGTGTAACAGGTGTGTTGCAGAGTGATTTTTTGAAATAGTTTTTCTTCTTTTTTTATCAATTGTGAGGATTAAAGATTCTCCAACTTTAATCTTATCTTTTTCTATTTTTGCCGTATGGATAATAACATTATTGATTATTTTTGTATCAGTAATCAGTAATAAAGAATTATGACCTTTTGCTTTACCTGTATCGCCAACTTGACCACCAGATTCTGCATAAAATGGGGTTTTATCAAAAATAATATCAACTATTTGTCCTTTCTCAACTTCATTAGTACAATCATTTTTATCAAAAATTTTTAAAATAGTTGCCTTTTCTTCAGAAGATACATCGCCTGTGAATTTTGTTTTATTTAATGAAAGTGTTGTTTTTTTTATTTGCTCATTTTTTTTACTATTTGTATCTTTTTTTCCACTTCTTGAAATAGATTGATGTTCTCTATATTTTTCTTGATACTCCTTTTCATTGATTTTTAGTCCATTTCTATCAGCGTAATCTGTTATAATTTCATAAGGAACTCCATGAGATGTTACTAAATCAAAAACCAAATTAGAAGAAATAATTTTCGTTTTATTTTTACTTATCTTATTTTCAAGTATTTCAAAACCTTTTTGAATTTTAGGTGTAAATTCAGAAACTTCTTTTTCAAATATTTTTAAAATAGTCTGTTCTTTTTCTTTTAAAAATGGATACGAACTAGATAATTGATTAATTGCTTCTTTTATTACTTCCTTTAGTTTTAAAGGATCAATATTGGCTCTTAGTGATACTGCAATGCTTTTGCGAATTAGTCGTCGTGCAATATAACCTCGACCATCTTTATCAGGCACAATACCTTCTCCAAGTATATAACTTGCAGTTCTTAAATGGTCTGTCACTATACGAATATCTTTTTCTTCAATTTTTACGCTACCTAATGTTTTTTTTGCTTTCTTATATATAGGTAAAATTGTATCAATATCATAGAGAGACTCACATTTATTAAGAGCAAGAAACATTCTCTCAAGTCCCGATCCAGTATCTACACTTTTAAAGGGGAGTGGAGCAAAATTTCCATTATTATCTTTGTTTAACTCCATAAATACTCCTGCATTCCAAATTTCTATGTATCGATTTTTATCATCAAAATACCCCCCAGGATAATAAGTTGGTCCATATTGCTCTCCTGTGTCGAAAAAGACTTCAGTGCATGGTCCACAAGGACCTGTTTCTCCAGCTGGACCCCAAAAATTATCATCTCCAAGTGGTACTATGTGGTCGTCAGGCAAACCAACTTTTTTCCAAAACTTTATTGATTCAATATCTGGACTTATATTTAATTCAGTATTTCCCTTATAAACAGTGGCATATAATTTATCTACTGGATATTTGAAATGTTCAGTAAGTAAATTAAAAGCTAATTCAATTGCTTCTTCTTTGAAATAATCTCCAATTGACCAACTTCCCAACATTTCAAAAAATGTAAGATGATGTCTATCACCAATGTCTTCAATATCATTAGTTCTAATACAAGGTTGAATGTTTGATAATCTTGGATATGGCGGAGGCGAACCAAGAAAATATTTTTTCATTGGAGCCATTCCACTATTAATAAATAACAAGGTTGGATCATTCTTTGGAATTATTGAAGTACCTTCAATAAGTTTGTGATCTTTATTCTTAAAAAAATCTAAAAAAGTTGTTTTGATTTTAGCACTTGAAAAATTATTCATAATTATATTTTTTATGGAAACGAAATATTTTGTTTCTGATTATTTTACTATTTAATAAATTTAATTTTTTTATGATGATATTTTATTCATTATAAGTTTAAGGAATGTTGTCAATATCTTTTAGTCTTTGAAACACGGGAATATCTCTAATATCATGATGTTCTAATATCCAAAGTAAATATCTTTCCATACCAAGTCCAAATCCTGAAGTTTGGAGTGGATATTTATATTTCATATTTAAATACCAGATATATTCTTCATTACTTACTTCGCATTTATTTAAGTTCTGGTTTAATTTTTCTTTTGTTTTCTGACGCTCACCTAACCCTAATACCTCTCCAATTCCACAAAGTAAATCAGCGGTTAAAGATAATTCTCCATTATTACATCTTGCTTGGTAGAAAGGAACTATTTCTGAAGGATAATAAGTAAGCCAACAAATACCTCCAAGTTCATCGATTATTTTTTGTTCACCTTTAGAATTAATAACTTTAATATTATTGTCAATTGTAGAGAGATAGGCAGAATCATTTCCAAGTAACTTTAGTGCATCATTGTATGTTATTTGAGGAAAATTTTTCATCGAAATAACTTTTCGTAGATGCTCTGTTTTTAAACCATATTTTTCTAGCAACTTTCCGTTTTTTTTAACGATTTGTGAGGTAATGTAAATAAAATATTGTTCTGCAAGTTTTATTGCCTCCTTTAAATCCCCGATAAATTCAACCTCAGAATGAAAAAATTGATTTAAATGTCTTTGGTCTGCTTCCTCACCTCTAAATGTAGGCATAACATAATAAACTCCTTTATCGAAAATTCTCACAAGGCATTCTAATTGAAATTGCATTGAATCTGCTAAATAAGTTTCTTTACCGAAGAGATTTATTTTAACAGGTAAACTGTCACTTCCTTTACCCATTGGGCTTGATACTGAACCTGTTGTAATAGGTAGTGTTACTGGTTTTATCCCATCATTTTCATAAAAATGATGAGTTGCACTTAAGAATTCACTTGATAGATCACTAATTAGTTTATACCAAGGGCTTGAAAAAATTGCATCAAAATGCTGTTTTTTATTATTCCATACACATGGAGGTGAAATTTTATTCATTTTTTAGAGTTTTTAATATGATAAATACAGGTATTCCTAAAGTTGAATTATAGTAATCAACAGTATGTAATTTGTTTTTTTTTCTGTCTTTTTCAATTTGTATAATTCCTTTGTTAATTGTTTCTAAATAACTTTTATGGTTGTTTAATAATTGTAATTTGAATTTATTAAAATTACCCCATTCATTTTCCTTTGGTGTAATAAATTCATTCAATATAGTTTCAATATCCTGCAAATAATTTTCTTCGGATAAAATTATTTCGTATATTTTACGTATAATTCTTTTTAAGACATAGCCTTGCTTTTTATTAGATGGATTAATTCCTTCAGAGCTTAATATTGAACCAGCGACATAATATTTTGCTAATTTAGAAGAATTCTGATATGTGAATTTTTTAATTTGGAGAAAACTAATAATTTCTTTATAAGGTGGAGTCATTAGATAATCTACACCTAATAATGCAACATATATAGATTCAATTCCAATACCAACCTCTACATAAGTATTCATTTTAGATTGAATTATTATAAAATTTCCAATTGGAAAATAGTAATTACAATCACAATAAACATTACAGCTATGATTACATTTATTTAGAATACTAGATTCTATTACTAAAGTTAGCCCTCTACCTGTTAATAATTCTCCTTCTCCAAATGACCATACTGTTCCATAATTTTTTTCATCTTTTTTACAAAAATGAATATTAGATGTGCTAAATCTCCTAATTACGTAACCCAATAAATCAGAATCATTTTTATGAATGACTATATGCAATTTTTTATCTTCTATTTTAAGAATATTCTTTAAAAAAAAGAGTGAATCATCAAAAATATCATTCATTTTTTCTATTTGACCTAATGTCCCAAGCATTCGGAACCCAAATAAACCATCTGATTTATAGTGGTTTCTAAAGCAATTTTGAACTAAGAACAAATTTTCTATTTTTTCTCCATTAACTAAATTAGGTTTAAATGGAGCAATCGTTGAGTTCGTAAAAAGCAAGCTTTTATCTGATAACAACAAAGGGAAACTCTTGTAAGTTTTATAGTTTCTTTTATTGTAGTAATTATACGCTTTTGATATAATATCTTGCATTTTCATAGGCTATTTTTTAATGATAAAAAAAGACAAAAAAGACAATGGCGAACGAGGAAATAAAAAGTTAGTGATTTTTACTAAGAAAGTAGGTGCACCAACCCACAGCATATTTCCTGCGAATTCTAATTGTGTTTTTTTATTTAGTTTTTCTGTTAATAAATTTTGTAAATATTTATTACCATAAAGGATTTCTGAATCAAATCTATATCCAGGTATCCATGTTAAAAATTTCTTCCCAAATTTACTACCTAATAGCCATGCTTTAAGTGTCGCTATTGAATTTTTATTTGGTATAGCAACTATAACATATCCATCAAGCATTGTAACACGAAGCATTTCATTCACCATTTTTAATATTAAGTCAATAGAATAGTGTTCTATTATACCTACATTCCACGTAAGATTAAATTTTTCAGAATTAAATGGTAAAGTAGATATTTCTGCATTAATATATTCAACTTTACCTTTTAAAAAACTGGGCTCAATTGATTTAGCAAAAATAAGAGCCTTATCTGAAATATCACAAAGAGTAATGCTTATATTTTTGAAGAATTTAGCTAAAAAGAAAGTTGTTCCACCTGAACCACAACCAGCTTCTAATACTTTTAAATCGCCGGTTTCTTGGATGTATTTTTTTACAATTAGTATGGAATCATCATCAGAAATTTTCCACCATAATGTTTTTTCATGTTCTTGCCCTGCACCGTTTAGTGCATTCTCAAAATAAGTATCCCATTTCTGTTTTTCAAACGAAACTTGATTTTTGTTATTTGTCATATTTCATATTTTAATTGTTCTAAAAAAATCTTTAGAAATTCAATGCGTTTTTCTGCCAGCTTAATAGCTGTATTAGTATATAATCTTTTTTTTATTTGTAATAAACGAGTATAAAACAAATCTAAACCATATATTTGAGAATCTGGTTTTCTGTTTTTACAAAAAGGGTCTTTACTATTATAGAATATCCTATTCATTTGTCCAGCAGATGAAAAGGTTCGCATTATTGCAATTGCACCAATCGCTTCTAAGCCATCAGCATCTTGTAATATTTTTGCTTCAATGGTTTCATGCCTGACGTTTTTAGAAAACGAGCATGTTTTTATTGCATACTCAACCATCGGGATTTTTTCTTTCGGATATTCATCTATATTTTTTAAAATCTGAACTGTGAGAAGTGCACTTTCTTCAGATGAGAATTTAGAACGTGTATCATTCTTTTGATAAACAATCACATCATGGAAAATTGAAGCAGGAATCAATATTTCTAAATCAGCTTTTTCTTCTTTACATATTGTTTCTGCATTTTTCAGAACACGTAGAGCATGTAATATATCATGAGAAGGATCATTTCTGATAATTTTTTCATTTGCTATTTCTATTAATTTATTTTTTATTATATCAATTGAAGTCATAGTCGTTTTATTCAAATCGTTCATATTGCCAAAAAGTATAAATTGGTCTAATTTAGTTCTTGTATTTTGAGTTACTTTATTCTAATTAGTTTCTTTGCTATTTTACTTACTAATGTTTTTATATTTTTTTGCCTAATTTCTCTATGATTTAATATGATTCAAATAGTCTATAATAAAATCAATTGCATTGTTTTTTAATTTATCAATAGGATATTTGTTACTAAGAATGTCGAATGAATAATATTTTTCATCGTTCAAAATATAATACCCATTGTATGGTATAATAAGATAATCATACAACACTTCAATAAAATCTATTTTTGCATTTCTAATTTTGTTTTTTATCGTATAATCATTATCATTTGTCGTCAGTGAATTTTCAGGATTTTTTGGATTGAGAAATTTATTGTCTAAACCTTTAAGACTCGGGAAATATAAAATTATTGGTGGCGTATAATCTGATAACTTATTTTTATACAATGTCTGTTTTCTAAGCATACCCCATATTTTTGTTGCATCTTCATCGCCAGTTAATACAATATCAGATTGCAATAGATCTTCGTAATAAATTTCCCACATATTTTCAATTATATATGGAATTATTTCCCCCCTATTTTTATCAATTTTTATATCGCTATGATATGCAAATGAGGATATTTTATTACTAAAATCTTGAAATTTAATGAATGACCAAAGAATTGTTTCTGTAATATATTCCGTATTTTCATTATTTAGTCCTGCATTTTTAAACCATTTTTTATAATTTTCAATTGAAAGTTGGAGATTTTTTTTATCATATGATGATAGATTTTCATTATTTTCAACTCTTTTATCATAAAATATTACAACACAATTAAAACCTTCTTCAATCATCTTTTTTAGTTTGAGGCAATATATACCATGAAGAAGATTAAAATTATCCCAGGGTATTATATTACAAATAACTACGGGTTTTTTGTCTTTTACAAAAAGATTACTCAACGCAAAATCTATATTTTCGTATAATCTGGTTGGGATAAAAGCACTTAATTTTTTTTTTGATGTAATTCTTAATACAGAATCTACCTTTTTTTTTAAAAAATTATTATTATTCATTATTTTTTTTGTTTTTCCAAATTTCTTGATATTGAGATATTTTTAAATAATCCTTGATAGAGATATTATACTTTTTTTTTATAATATACTTGAAAAAAGAAATTATTAAAAAAAATAAAACAGCACCTGAAAGTTCTGCAATAATGATATTTTCTTGAAAATAATTATTAAGCCTTTGCGTGTGTGAAAAAAAATAATTACCAATTTTATATCCAGTGTATATTATAAAAAATACACTTAAAATAAGTGTTATTAATCTGAAATAAACAAGTATTCTATTTTCAGAAAGTAAACTTGGTGTTAAAGACCATATTTTAAATTCCTTTCGATTAAAAGAAATGTTTTTATTCTTCAAAATTTTGATAAATTCAGTCAATTGTATTTCAGGGATATCAATATAGAAATCTTGATTTGTCCTTAAATCATATATTTCTTTTAGCAACTCTTTCTTTGATAATATTTTTTTTGTGTTTTGCATAATTATTTTTATTAATGGTGCGAAATTAGAAAAAGATAAATTCTCTGTAATAGTTCGTTTTTTAAGTTGCACATATCGTCTGGCTTGGCACCATGGTGCCAAGCCACTATTATAGTATCCCCATGT
>JAOZVK010000537.1 GCA_029938185.1 Bacteroidales bacterium
AGGTCATTGTATAAAATCGACACTTTGTAAAGTTGTAACTTATTGTAATTCTGGCATAAACAAAATTGTTAATTGTCCATTATTCATTGTTAATTACTTATTGGACATTATTTTATTTTTTGACAGGATTTACAGGATTAACAGGATTGATTTTATCCTGTTACGAAATACCTGATAAACAAGACTGTCCAACTTCTGACGGGTAGCCTCGAAGACCTTAATCAAGCTTTGGAAAATTAATTAAATCTTCAACAATCCAAGAGTTCGGATAATCCGATTTAATATTTTTCATAAATTTTAGAGCCTCATTTCTTTTTCTAAAATCGCCAACTCTAATTTTAAAATATGGAGCTTCGTATAATAAATAAGCCTCAGTTTTTTTATAACTATTCATAAAGTTTTTTTTAATATTATTTGCAACTCCTCTTGCTTGATTTCCCGAACCAAAATATATTTGAACTCTCCAGCCAGGAAATTCTGGCTTATTTTTATTATGCTTAATATGATTTTTTATCAGTTCTTGAAGCTTACTATCGGATACTATTGTAATTTTTCCATAGTTTTTGTTGTATGTTTTTGGAAATATTCCAAAATCATTTAAACTAACTCTTGTTTGAGCAAATATACTATTACTAAATATTAAAAAAACTATTATTAAAATATTTTTTGACATAATTTTAAAATTAAGGTTATCGACCTATTTAAGATAATTAGATACACACTATTAATCAGTATATTAACTTAAAATACTTGGATTTTTGTTAGGCTACTTAGTATCGCAAAAGTAGGATAAATATTTGATGTTTGTTAATATTTTGGTGAGAAAATTAATTTAAGGTTTTCTACCTATTTAATGTGGTTTATGCATGACAGGTTGTCAGTACGTTGTAAGATTGGATAAGTCAATAAAAATCTCCGTGATAATTGTTCTTTAATGTCAAAAAAATTGTATTTTTATACAATTGGTTATATATAGTTTACATAAATAGGCTACCAGTTTTGAGTTAGCCGCTTTTTAACCACAAAGTTACGCAAAGTTTGACGCAAAGTTTTGCTAATCTTTACTTTTATTCTATGATTAAAACTACTTGAAAAATAAGACTGCCCAACTTCTGACGGGTAGCCCAAAAATGGGTAAGCAACATTAACCTGAATAATTCACAAATTTTCTATTCCGATTTACACATCTCATAATAAGAATTTATGAATTAATCCGGTTAAATAAGTCAAAGACTTTATTTAAGATAATCATCAAAATATTTTGTTATTTTTCTCATCAAATGTAGTCTATCTCCTCCTCTAACATTATGCTCATGTGCCGAGTATGGAAAGAAATCAAGCAAAACGCCTTCTTTAACACACTCACGAATAAATGTCATACTATTTTGAATTACCACAACAGGGTCTACAACTCCATGAATTATAAGAAGCTCACCTTTTATATTTCCTGCTTTATTCAAAAGACTTGTTTTTTTGTAACCATCTGGATTTTCTTGAGGAGTATCCATATATCTTTCGCCATACATTACTTCATAAAACTTCCAATCAGTAACAGGACCACCTGCAACACCAACTTTAAAAACATCGGGTTGATTTGCCATTAACGAAATTGTCATAAAACCGCCAAAACTCCAGCCATTAACTCCAATTCTGTCAGTATCAACATATGATAAGCTTTTTAAATATTCTATTCCTTTCATTTGGTCTGCCATTTCATTAACACCTAATTGGCGATGAATAACATTCTCAAATTCAAATCCTCTATTTGCCGAACCTCTGTTATCCAATGTAAATACAATATAGCCTTTTTGTGCCATATAGTACTGCCACATTCTTGCACCACCCAACCAAGTGTTTGTTACCATTTGAGCATGAGGACCTCCGTATACATATACGATAACAGGATATTTAGTTTTTTTATTAAAATTTATAGGTTTTATAATTCTATAATATAAATCTGTTTTATTGTCGGCCGCTTTAATTGTTCCAACATTCATTTCACCTAAATTGTGATTTTTTAAAGGGTTTTTTGAAGTTAAAATATTCTTAACAATTTTTCCTTTTGAGCTTATAATATTCGCAACATAAGGTGTATTATAATTTGAATATGAATCAATAAAATAAGTTGCTTTATCGTTCATTATACTTGTATGCTTACCTTGTGATTCACTAAGTTGCGATATTTTTTTTGATTTAATATTAACCATATACAAATGGTTTTCGAGCGGACTTTCTTTAGTTGCTTTTATTATTATATTTTTTCCTTTTTCGTCGAAACCCAAAAATTCTGTAACAATCCATTTTCCTTTTGTAAGTTGTTTAATTTTCTTGCCATCAGTATTATATATGTATAAATGGTTGTATCCATCATTTTCGCTTTGCCATAAAAACTGTTCTGGGTTCTTTTTCATAAATATTAATCCATGCTCAGGCTCAACATATTTATCGTGCTTTTCTTCAAAAAGAGTTTTAACAAACTTACCTGTCTTGGCATCATATTTATTTAATTTCAAATGATTTTGTCCTCTATTTAATATACCAATATAAATATATTTTTCGTCGTGTCCCCAAGTTACAGCTGTTAAATATTGATCTTCGGGTTTTCCTGTTTTTACAAAAATAGTTTTGCCATTTTTAATATTATAAATACCAAGTTTTACATGTTCCGAAGTTTGCCCTGCCATTGGATACCTTGATTTATTTTTTATAAGCACAGCAAAATTATTTAAATAATCAACCAATGGATATTTTGCAACCATCGTTTCGTCCTTGCGATAAAACGCAAGATATTTTCCTTTTGGAGACCAGAATATACCATTATTTATTCCAAATTCTTCACGATGTACATAACTGTTTCCATTTACAATTCCATCATCAGTATCATTTGTTACTGCCTTTTGTTTTGAGTTTTTATCAACAACAAATAGGTTGTTATCAATCGTATAGGCTACCATTCCATTTGCTTTACATATGCTAACATGTTCTGCTTTTTTGTCAAGAGCAATTTTTGATTCGAGTTTTTTGCTTATTATATTATAATTAATAACATGATTATCGTGAGTTATTTGCAATACATTATCATTAAGCCATTCGTATTCACTGAAATACCTTACAGCTTTTAATTTTTCGTTTACAATAACCGAATTTATATCACTTATTGTTAAGATGGTTTCGGTTTTATCCGATTTTACACTAGCTTCAACAATTGAAGTCCAATTATTTACATACGTGTATTTTTCGTTTGTCTTCCATTTTGCCCCATTCAAAAATTCTGGATATAATTCGCGCCACTGTCCAATAACAGCATCTTTTATTGTTAGATTTTTCTTTTCTTGTGCATTTGTATTAATCAACACAAAACCAATAAGTAGAACTAATAATACTTTTTTCATTTTTTAATAATTTTTAATTAATATATAATTTTTAAATCACTTACAAAAGAGGTTATCCACGTAAAATAGTACGGTATTATTTATCAGGTATTTCGTAACAGGATAAAAATCAATCCTGTAAATTCTGTCAAAAAAATAAAATAATATCCAGTATTAAACGTGTAGCTCAAAAGTTTTCCAAAATTACAATATTTTCAATTAACAAAAAATCTGTTTTTTAATATTTTAATTTGAGAAAAAAATAATATAATTTTGATGCAATTCTTGGCTACCCGTCAGAAGTTGAATAGTCTTGTTTTTCAAGTAGTTTTAATCATAGAATTAAAGTAATTTACGAATTGGTTTACACCTAAATAAGTAATTAACAATGGATAATTAACAATTTTGCTTACGCTTGATAAACAGC
>JAOZVK010000538.1 GCA_029938185.1 Bacteroidales bacterium
GCTACACGTATAGTATTGGACATTATTTTATTTTTTGACAGGATTTACAGGATTGGTTTTTACCCTGTTACAAAATACCTGATAAACAAGACTGTCCAACTTCTGACGGGTAGCCGTTTCGCTCATAAAAAACAAGCAAAAAAAGCTCGTCACCAAACCGTATTAGTTATTTAAGGTCTTCGACTTATTTTATAGTTGCTTACGCATTAATGTAAAACCATTTAATCAAAATATTACGAATAAGTAAATACCTAAAAATTTTTGTGCAAATTCACACAGTATATCAATAATCTAATATACAAACAAATTATGATAAAACAAATATTATACATTTTATCTATATTAACTATCTTGTTATCATCTTGTTCAAGAAAACATATACTTTATTTGCAAGACAAAGATGAGTTCTTTGATGAGGCCAAAAATGAATTTATAAATCAAGAAAAAAAATATAAAATAAAAAAAGGAGATATTTTACATATTGATATTATAAGTTCAAATGAAAAAATAAATCAACTTTTTAATATTAACAAAAGTAATTCAACTGATTTATCAGGTAATGGTGGAGGTTTTTATTTATCAGGTTATTTGGTTAATGATTCGGGATATATACAGTTGCCAATTATTAATGATATTTTTGTCAAAGATTTTACCATTAATCAAATACAAGATATAATACAGCAAAAAGCTAATGTATATTTAAAACAAGCAATAGTTAATGTTAGATTTGTAAGTTTTAGAATATCATTTTTAGGAGAATTTGCCTCAAAAGGACAACATGTAGTTTATCAAAACAAAGTAAATATTTTGAATGGAATAGCAATGGCAGGTGGGCTTTCTGATTATGCTGATAAGCGAAAACTATTAATAATAAGAAATACAAGTACAGGATTAAAAACAATAAGAGTAGATGTAACCAAAAGAAATTTACTTGAAAAAGAAGAATACTATTTAAGACCAAATGATATTGTTATTGCTGAACCAATAAGGTCAAAAGTTTTACGATTGAATATGAATGATTATTTTCTAATAATAACAACTATTTCGTCAACAATAACTACAATTTTGCTTATTGCTAATTTTATGAAGTAGGATTGTTGGCATATTGTTATATTTTAAAAAAACTTAAATATAAGCAAATAAGTAGTCTAACAAAACTTTTTTGGTATTTGTTTTCTTACAATTAGTTATATGACAACAGTTTGTAAAAATGCGTAAGCCACATTAAATAGGTCGAAGACCTTAGATATTACTTAATACGATTATGGAAAATAATTTTGAAAATACTACGCAACCAACATTTGATATAAAAAAGTATATTTTAAAGCTCATTGCATATTGGTATTATTTTGCCATATCATTAATAATAGCTTTTTCAATTGCTGCAATAAAAGACCGTTTTGAAATATCAACATATGCTACCAATACAACTATTCTGCTTAAAAGCGAATATAGCAATGAAGAAAAATTAGTTGGAGCACTACCATTATTCAGTAGAGGGAGAAATACTGATAATGAAATTGGAATTTTAAAATCATTTTTTATTTCACAAAAAACTATTGATAGTCTTGATTTTGAAATTTCATATTTTAAAGAAAATTTTTTTAGAGTTAGTACTGAATTATATAAAAACGCTCCTTTTGTTGTGATTTTGGATACTTCAAAAAACAATTCAAATTACCTTAATGTAAATATCAATATTATTTCGGATTCATTGTATAGTGTAAAAATTTTGCCATATAATGTAGAAAAATTAATGAAATTTGGTAAAAAATTCGAGACCGATTATTTAAACTTTACTATTAAACTTAAAGAGAAGTTTAATAAAAATATGATTAATGATAAATATTATTTTTATAAAAATGATAAAAACAATTTAGTTAAAGATTATTCAAACAGGCTTAATGTAAGGCTGAGAGCAAAATCTGGTTCAATTCTTTGGATTTGGATAATTGGACGAGTTCCTGCAAAAGAAACAGATTTTTTGAACAAACTTACAAGTATTTATATAAATATAGGTTTAGAAGAAAAACGAAAAATTGCAACAAACACAATTAAGTTTATAGATTCTCAACTTGTACATATAATAGATACATTACGAAATACAGAAGGTACACTACAAATAATCAGAAACAAAGAAGGTCCTATTGATATCAGTAAAGAGGGTGAAATATTAATGGAAGAAATTGAGAAATATGAAGCCGAAAAAAATATTCGTACAATTAAACTAAATTATTACAAATTTTTATTATCTGACTTAAATAAAAGTACAGATATAAAGGCTTTTATGTCTCCAAGCGTGATGGATATAAATGATCCTATTTTGATTGAATATATAAGTTCGTTGAGTAAATTAATTTCAGAACGAGAAATGTTAAAGTTTGACATAAAAGAAAGTATTAGAACATCTGATATCATAGATTTAAAAATTAAAAATGCAAGAATATCTATACTCGAACATGTTAAAAAAAGTATTTATGTTTCACAAAGCTCGATAGATGAAACAAATAAAAGAATAAATAAACTTAGAAAAAGAATATATGCGTTACCTGCTGCTGAACGTAAAATATTAAATATAAAACGAAAATTATTGATGAATGATAATATTTATACTTTTTTGTTACAACGAAAAATTGAAGCAGGAATTACACTTGCAACAACAAAACCCGACTCAAGAGTCTTGGACACATCAAAATCTAAAAATGCAGTAAAACAAACACCTAAAGCAAATAAAAATCAGAGCACAGCTTTATTATTTGGTTTACTAATTCCAATATTTTTTATAGTAGCTAAAGAATTAGTTGCTTCAAAAATAATTGATAAAAGCGATGTTGAAAAGAACACAAATATTCCAATAATTGGTTCAATTGGGCACAATGATAAAAAAACGCATTTACCTGTGCATTCTAATCCTAAGTCTCCAATATCCGAGTCGTTTAGATCGCTTAGAACCAATCTTCAATATATGCTTGTTGATAAAAAATCAAGGATTATATCGGTTAGTTCAACAATTAGTGGAGAGGGTAAAACATTTTGCTCAACAAATTTAGCAGCTGTTATTGCAGTATCAAACAAAAAAACATTGATTATAGGTTTGGATATGAGAAAGCCTAAGATGCATATTGCTTTTGAGTTTGCTAATGATATTGGTATAAGCACATACTTGTCTGGTGTAAGTACATTTGAAGATGTTATTATTAAATCAGATGTCACTAATTTAGATGTTGTACCTTCAGGTCCAGTTCCTCCAAACCCTGCTGAATTAATAGAATCAAAAAGAATGAATGATTTTATCGAAAAAGCAAAACAGATATATGATTATATAATTATTGATACACCTCCTGTTGCAATAGTTACTGATGCTCTTTTGATTACAAAATTATCTGATGCTAATATCTTTGTTATGAGACAAAACTATTCAAGCAAAAATGTTATTAAACTTATTGATGATTTACAAAAAAGAAAACTTGTAAGTAATATGAGTATAATTATTAATGACATTAATATATCAATAAGTTATGGTTTCAAATATGGTTATGGATATGGCTATGGATATGGTTATGGTTATGGATATGGCTACGATGAAGGATATTACGATTTGGATAATAAAAACGAAAAATGGTTTGAAAAAATAAGAAGAAAAATAAGAAAAAAAATGCACAAAACTTTTGGATAAAGAAAAATTGGCTATATTTTAAATGGTACAATGATTCAATTATTCAATGGTTCAATGGTTCAATGGTTCAATGGTACAATGGTACAATGATTCAATTATTCAATGATACAATGGTACAATG
>JAOZVK010000539.1 GCA_029938185.1 Bacteroidales bacterium
TTCATTTTAATTTGCCATTGTTTTTGTTCAATTTGACGTTTTTTGTGAGTTCTGGTATTAGCTACAAATGTATGGTTTACAAAAAGCCATTTATTTGTAGAAACAAACGACCGTAGAATAATTGGAGTTCCTATTGACTGGTTTCCGCTTTTGGAAAATGCAACAGAAAAACAACGACAAGCATTTGAAATATCACCATCGGGGCGTGGTATACACTGGGACGAAATTGATGAAGATATTTCGCTTGCAGGTTTGCTGAATTAAGGTCTTCGACCTATTTATAGTTGCTTACGCATTAGGATAACGACAATTTAATCAAAAAGTTATAAATAAATAAATGTCAAAAAAATTTTGTAACAGTACTTAAATGAAATATTTGCTCCGTTTCCCACAACTACTGTTGTGGGTTTACAATAGTTCGAGTTCGTACTATCGGACTTTTGATTGACCAATAAACTGCATTTGTCAGGTACAAAATATATGAAAAAAAAGAACAGTTGAACTTTCGAAACGGCTATCCGGCTCGTTCTACTAATACAACTGTTCGGGGCGGTACAAAACCACCTTTTTATCCCTAAAAAAAGGGAAAGGAAAAATAATCTTTGTTCAGAAACAGCTATCCGGCTGTGCTTGTGAGCTATGGGCGGAAAGCCAAACGAAAGCCCAAATTGTTGTTACGATTGTCGGAATTGTTGTTGTTACGATTAGCAACACGACAATTCACAGCATTGTTGTTCCAACTACCACCACGAATGACACGATTAGAGCCTGTGATTATTTTCCTGTTGAAGTCTTACAGACATTCAAAAATCTTTTTTCTAAAACCTTTTGCCGATGCATGTTCGGTAAATGCTATCAGAGCTAATGCTCGCCTTTGATAATCTGCCTGCGAAAACTCGCCTTTTGCAAGTTTCGTTTCATAAAGCCTTATTTTTTTTATAAATCTTTTTTTGCTTTTTTTTGATAATTCAATTTTGTTATTAAAAATTCTGTAACTCAAAAAATTAACTCCATGCAGACTTGTGTTAATTTGTTTTATTTTGAGTTGTAAAGATAAATAATTTTCAAGATAAAAAGTTATTTTTTCCGAAATTTCTGAAAGTTCTTTTAGCGAGTTGCTCCAAATAAGCATATCGTCCATGTATCTTATATATGCTTTGCCTGATATTTTTTGTTTTATATATCTGTCTAATTCAGCAAGATAAAAGTTTGCAAAATACTGACTTGTAAGATTGCCGATAGGTAAACCAAAATATTGTTTTTTATGATAACTTTTTATTATACTTCTAAAAATTTCAAGCAATTTATTATCTTTAAAAATTGTTTTTAGTTTTTCGTTTAAAATTTTGTGAGAAATACTGTCGAAATATTTTCGTATATCAAGTTTCAGATAAAATTTATTTCTGTAACTGTAATACAAAGCTTTTTCCAAAGCCTTGTATGTTCCTTTGTTTATTCTTGTGGCATAAGTATCATAGATTAATTGATTTTCAAAATAAGGGTGGCAAATATTCATTAATGCATGATGCAATACTCTTTCGGGGAATGATGCGGCACATATTAATCGTTCCTTGGGTTCGTAAATTGTAAAATAATTATAGTTACCAACTGTTATGTTGCCTGTTTCGATTTCGTATTGTAATTTTGCTAAATTTTTATATAAATTTTGCTTATATGCAATTACATTCGGCTTGCTTTGTTTTGATTTTGCAGCTTTGTAATATGCAAGATACAAATTATTGAGGTCGGTAATTTTTTCGATTAAAAAGCCTGCTCGTTTCATCTGCTTTTTTGTTGTTCGTTTAATTTATCTATAATTCTTTGTCCGTATTTATCTATTTTTTTTGTGCCGAAATTATCAATAGTTTTTAGTGTTGATAAAGATATTTTGAGCAAAGATGAAATTGCAGCAAGTTCGGCATCAGTGGCAACAACAAATGCCGAAACGGCATCTTCTTTTGATAGTTGTTTGCGTATTTCTCTTAATTGTGTGAATTTCAAAAACGTTTTTTCATCTAAAACTTCTTTGTAATTTACTTTTTTCTTTGTGTAAGTTGAATAATTAGTACTTCTTTGCGATATATAACTTATTGAAAAACACCAATAAGCACCCGTACTTGTTTGAATAAGTTGTTTGTCGGTTTCTATTATTTTATGTGATGATAAAAAGCCGTTAAGATCCTTCTCTGCTTCATCTGTTTGCGTAATAGGTATTGTGAAAAATTTTATTTGCATTTTTTTTTAGATTTAAACAATATATGAAAAAATTTATTCGTTAAAATTTTACAAATTTATTTGCGTGCTTTTGCGCACACATAAATTTGTAAAATTTTAACTTTTTTAGCACAAAACACTGCCTAACGGCATAGTGTTTTGTTATTTTTTTTTAGCTCACAAACACAACCGGAAAAGGCTGTAACTAAACTATGGGCGGAAAGCCAAACGAAAGCCCAAATCGTCGTTACGATCGTCGGAATCGTCGCCGCCACGACCAGCAACACGACAATACACAGCATTGACGTACCAACTACCACCACGAACGACACGAATAGAGCCACTTGATGCACCTTTCGGGTTATTTGTTGGGCTGTTTTTGTAATAATCGCTTGCATACCAATCGCTACACCATTCCCAAACGTTTCCGCTCATATCGTATAAACCAAAGGCATTTGCTTGTTTCTGTCCAACAGAATGTGTTGTTCCGCCAGAATTATCCCTATACCAAGCTATACTGCCTATATTATTGCTCCCCGAGTATTTATAACTGCTATTTGCTTTTGCGGCAAATTCCCACTCGGCTTCGGTGGGTAATCGTCCACCTGCCCATTGGCAATATGCTTTTGCTCCATACCATGAAACCATCGTTACGGGGTGGCTTTCCATTCCGCTTTTTGGGTAATATGTTCCACCTCGTTTTTCTATTTGGCAATAATCGCTTGTTATATCAAGCCAAGTAACTCCTCCCTCGCTTTGGTTGCCTCTTTGGTTTAGGAATTTGCAATACTGCGAGTTTGTAATTTCTGTTTGGCTTAATGCAAAATTGCTTACTGTTACTGTATGTACAGGTTTTTCGTCATCGTTGCTGTTGCTTCCCATTTGGAATGTTCCTCCTCCTGTCCATACCATTGTAATTCCTGCTTTGTTGTTGGTAAAAGTCGTTCCTGCTGTTTTGTTGTTATTATTGTTGCTTAGTCCACCGTTTCCTTTTCCAAAAAGTTTTGCTGAAAGTTTTTCAATTTTATCATATAATTCATCTTCGGATTTTACAATAGCTTTATCTTGTAAATAAACAATAGCACTTGTAACATCTACAAGCTTTGCTGTGATAAAATATTTAGTACCTATTTTTTTAATAAGAGATACACAAACATAATCGGCTCCCATTTGTTTACCGAGTTTACTAACTTTGCTTTCGTCCACCATACCTGTAGCTTGGTATTTGTTTTCTTCCAATACTTTTTTTATCATTGCTCGTTCAACTGGAGCATATTTGCCCGATTTTGTTAAATCGGTACTTAATACTTCTCGCATAACTTCTGCATAACCGCTGTTGCTTTCATCTTTTGGGTCAAAAATAGCTACTTTCTTTTGTTGTGCCACCAATATTGTAGCAAACAATAACATAATTGATAGTAATTTTACTTTTTTCATTTTATTTATAAGTTTTAAGAGGTCTTCGACCTGTTTAATGTTGTTTATGTATTCTATTAATATTCTAATAATATGTAAATTATACTTGTTCAATGGTTCAATGGTTCAATGGTTCAATGGTTCAATGGTTCAATGGTTCA
>JAOZVK010000540.1 GCA_029938185.1 Bacteroidales bacterium
ATAAAAATCAATCCTGTTAATCCTGTAAATCCTGTCAAAAAATAAAATAATGTCCTATACTATACGTGTAGCCCATGGCAACACTTAGGTATTGTTACAAAAGTTTTTCGACATTTATTTTTACACAATTATTTGTATAACAATATTTTACAAAAATGCATAAGCAACATTGAATAGGTCAAAGACCTTACTAATACGTAAGCAACAATAAATAGGTCGAAGACCTTAAATTGAAATAGATGAAGAAAACATATATAATAATATTTTCAATAATTTTACTTTTGGCTATACTTTTTATAATGTCATATGATTTATTTTATAGTAACAAAAACACACCAAATAAATATGAATACAATTTAAAGAATTTAAAAAAAGTTGATTCTTTATTAATATGTTATAATGAACTAAATATAATTAAACCAGATATGAAATTATTATCAGGAATATTTATTGACGATAATGATAATATATATTTGTGCGGACAAAACAAACTTTCGATATATGACAATAAACTTACTAAACTTAAAGATTTTTCTTTTAATGGAAAGGCTATTTGTCTATCAGTTAGCAAAACTGGAAATATATTTTTAGGAATGAGAAAACATATAGAAATTTTGGATACAAGTGGGAATTTAATTAAAAAGTGGAAGCCAATTAATAAAACAGCTTTTATAACAAGTATTGTAATAAGAGATTCGATGGTTTTTGTTGCTGATGCTGGTAACAAAATAGTTCATTGTTTCGACCAGAATGGTAAGTTTATTAGATATATTGGAAAGAAAAACAAAGAAAAAAAAATTAAAGGCTTTTTTATTCCTAGTCCGTATTTTGATATGCAAAATGGACGCAATGGTGAATTGTGGGTTGTAGACCCAGGCAGACATACTTTTATAGCTTTTAATCAAAAAGGTGATATTATTTCATCATGGAAAAAGTCGTCAATGCAACTTGATGGTTTTAGTGGTTGTTGTAATCCTAGTAATTTTGCATTATTATCTGATGGTTCGTTTGTTACTAGTGAAAAAGGAATTGAGAGAGTAAAAATACATAATCAATCTGGTGAGTTTAAATGTGTTGTTGCACCACCTAATTATTTTGAAAAAGGAACAAAAGGTATTGATATTGCCGTAAATTCTAAAGACCAAATTTTTATTACTGATACAAAAAAAAATATTGTAAGAATATTTGCAAAAAAATAGGTCTTCAACCTTTTTAATGTGGCTTACGCATAATTAGGCTACCCGTCAGAAGTTGGACACAACTATTTATCAATAAGAGAACAAGCAATCAGAGGCAGGTGAAAACACCAGCCGAGCGCACAGTAAGTAGCCAACCTTACGTAGGGAGCCAAATAGTCTTACAAAAGTTTTTCGGTATTTGTTTATGTAATTAATTATATGACAGTGATTTATAAAATACGTAAGATACATTAAATAGGTCGAAGAGCCAAAATTAAATAAATATGAATAAAAAAATAGTAGTACTAATATCAGTTAGCTTTATTTTAATGTCTTTTGTTATTGGATACAAAGAGATAAATATTAATAACAACAAACCGCAGTATGTAATTGTGATTCACGGTGGAGCAGGTTACATTTCAGCAAAATCAGTTTCAAAAGAAAAACAGAAAAAGTATATAGCAAAATTAAATGAAGCTTTAATGAAAGGGAAAGAAATTTTAGAAAAAGGCGGTAAAGCTTTAGATGCTGTTGAGGAAACTATTAAGATATTAGAAAATTCACCTTTATTTAATGCAGGCAAAGGAGCCGTTTTTACTAATAATGGAAAAAATGAACTGGACGCATCAATTATGGATGGACAAACACATAATGCTGGAGCTGTTGCAGGTGTTATTGATATAAAAAATCCAATTACTGCTGCAAGGGCTGTAATGGAAAAATCGCCACACGTTTTGCTTTCGGGCAACGGAGCATCTGTTTTTGCAAAAAATCAAGGTCTCGAAATTGTAAAACCTAAATATTTCTACACAAAAAGTAAATGGAAACGCCTACAAAAAGTATTAAAAAAATCGGGTACTGAAAAATTCGGAACTGTTGGTTGTGTTGCACTTGACAAGCATGGTAATCTGGCAGCAGGTACATCAACAGGTGGTATGACAAACAAAAAATATGGAAGAATAGGAGATTCTCCAATTATTGGTGCAGGTACATATGCCGATAATAATACTTGTGCAGTATCATGTACCGGACATGGCGAGTTTTTTATAAGATATGCTATAGCTCACAGTATATCAGCAATAATTGAGCACAAAAACTTAGATGTGAAAAGTGCAGCTAAATATGTGTTTGAAAAAAAACTAAATCCTGCAAAAGGTGCAGGAGGAGTTATTGTTGTTGATAAAAATGGAAATATTGCAATTGAATTTAATACAAGTGGAATGTTTAGAGCTTATTATAAATCAAGTGGAGAAAAGGAGATTTTAATGTTTAAATAATGATTCTCCTAATATCTTTGTATTGCGAAACTTTGCGTCAAACTTTGTGTAACTTTGCGGTTAAAAAGCGTCTAACTAAAACTGATAACCTGCGTAAGCAACATTAAATAGGTCGAAGACCTTTAATTTAGAAATAAAAAAATGATAAATTTTAATGATTCAATACTAAAAAAATTAGTAGTACACCATATTGGTAATAAACATAAAGAAGGTGTTGTAAAAATTTCGGATAATTTAATTACTGTAAGCGAAGGTATTAATGATTTGCTTATGCATTATTTTCTTAATCCTTTCAAAACCGATGTTTATTTTAACTTCCACCATGAAGAAAATATAGAATCAAATATGGTTTTTAATATTGTAAATAATATTTTTGAGAATAAAGAAAATTTTTTATCCGAGTCCGAAAATTTGGCTCACCATCTATTTGAACAGTCTATTCACCCAAAAATAAAAAGTGGTGAATTTTATATCGCATATATTGAAAACTGTATTATAGAGGACGAAGTTGTTGATGCAATTGGTTTGTTTAAATCGGAAAGTAAAGAACAATATTTAAAAATTTTTCAACAAAATAGTAATTTCGAAATTAATTCAGATTTAGGTGTAAATATTAACAAATTAGATAAGGGTTGCTTGGTTTTTAATACTGAAAAAGAATTTGGTTATAAAATTTGTATTGTTGATAGTCATAGTAAAAAGCAAGAAGCACAATATTGGAAAGATGATTTTTTGATGCTAAAAGAAAGAAAAGATGATTTCTATCAAACAAATAATTATTTGAATGTTTGTAAAGGTTTTGTTAAAAATGTTTATAATGAAAGTAATAATATTGAAAAAACTGACCAAATAGACATGATGAATAAATCTATTGGGTATTTTAAAGATAATGATTCATTTGATGAAGAAAATTTTAAGAGCGAAGTAATAAATGAGCCAGAAGTTATTGATGCATTTAACCAATATAAAGATCACTACGAACAGGAAAATGATGTTGATTTGCAAAGTGACTTTAAAATATCTGATACCGCACTTAAAAAAAATCAAAGAAAATTTAAAAGTATTCTAAAGCTTGATAAAAACTTTCATATCTACATACATGGTGATAGACAGAGAATAATGAAAGGCTTTGATGAGGAAAAAGAACTTAGTTATTATAAAATATATTATGAAAATGAAGTGTAGTTTTCAACCTATTTAATGGGCTGTTTGAGCATTTTTTGCTTACTTGTACTGTAAGTTCTCAATAGTTAGGAAGTTACGAATTATAAATTACGAATTACTAATTGGTTTACACCTAAATATAAGTATTTTACAAAAAACA
>JAOZVK010000541.1 GCA_029938185.1 Bacteroidales bacterium
ATAAGGTTTTAAATCCAAAAAGTGTCAAGCGATAAATGAAAAATGCCAAAATTTGGTTATTAATAATTTAAATATAATAAAATGGCTGAAGTAAAAGAATTAGTAAAAAAACTTGCAAATAAGCATGGTAGATATCGCAAAGATCTTCTGCCAATATTGCAAGCTGTCGTTAAAGAACAGAGCTTTTTGAGTGGCGAAGCGATGCGAGCAATTGCCGAAGAGTTAGATATATCTTCGGCTGATGTTTTTGGCACAGCTTCTTTTTTCTCATTTCTTAACACTAAACCTAAAGGAAAGTATATTATTCGTGTTTGCAAATCAATTACTTGTGATATGAAAGGCAAGGATAAACTTATAAACACAATGGAAGATATGCTTAAAATAAAACTAGGTGAAACAACTCATGGCAAGCGGTTTTCTTTACTTGAAACTAATTGTATTGGAATGTGTAATTGTGGTCCGGCAATGTTAATAAATGATAAAGTATTTACGGAAATAGACTTAATAAAAGTTCGTGAAATATTAGGGGATTATATAAGAAATAAGTATTAAAAAAGGAGGAAACTATGTCAAAATTAAATAAACTAGGTTATATATTTAGTACAAATTGTAATTGTAAAAATGTACTAAAAGAAACATTCAAAAAATCGAATGATGAAATTGTACAAGAGTTAATTGATTCAGGATTAAAGGGAAGAGGAGGAGCAGGATTTCCTGTAGGATTGAAATGGAAAATTGCAGCAGAACAACAGTCAGATGAAAAATATGTAATATGTAATGCTGACGAAGGAGAACCTGGAACATTTAAAGATAAAGAAATACTTGTAAAAGTTCCTAAAAAAGTACTTGCTGGTATGGCAATGTGTGCCAGAGTAATAGGAGCAAAACAAGGATACATATATTTACGTTCGGAATACATATACTTAGTTAATGATTTAAACACAGTTATTGATGAATTTCATAATGATTTAAAAGAATTAGGTATTGATTTTAATATAAAAATTTTTATGGGCAGTGGTGCATATATATGCGGAGAAGAAACTGCTCTTATTGAGTCGATGGAAGGAAAAAGAGGTGAACCAAGAAATAAACCACCTTTTCCAGTGCAGATTGGTTATTTAGGAAAACCTACGGTTGTTAATAATGTAGAGACACTTGTGGGAACAATGATTGTAGCAAGAATTGGTGTTGAAGCCTATAAAGAATTAGGAACAAAAGACCAAAGGGGTTCAAAATTATTCTCAGTATCAGGAGATTCACCAAAAGAAGGAGTACACGAATTAGAACTTGGTATGTCTGTTTCTAATTTTGTATTGGAATATGGCGATGGAGACACAAAAGCAGTACAAATAGGTGGTGTTGCAGGATTTTGTGTACCTCGTAAAAGATTTAAAGAAACAATTATTGGAGAAGGAAATACAACTGGAGGTTCTACCATGTTGTTCAATAGCACAAGATCAATGTATAATGTAATTCACAATTATCTTGATTTTTATGCCGAAGAATCATGTGGTCAATGTACTCCATGTAGAGTTGGTTGTCAGCAGTTACTTAAAGGTATTGAGGCAGTTAAGGCAAAGAAAAAGCCCGAAAAATACTTAAACCAATTATTGAAACTTGCCGAAACAATGCGAGTAAGCTCTAAGTGTGGCTTGGGACAATCTGTTACAAACTCATTTACATCAATAGTTAATAATTTCAGAGAAGAAATGATTTATTAAGGTCTTCGACCTATATTAATGTTGTCTTGTCTGTTCATAAAATATAACAGGCTGTAAGCATTAAGAAAATGGTTCTTAAAGTTTATTTACGCACAAATTTATTTTTTAATATATAATCAACTTATAATCAAGTGCTGTAAAAAACATTTATGCGTAAGCAACATAAAAAGGCTCGGAGAGCCAATTTGATTTAAATTTTTATAAATTAGGATATTATGTCAAAAAATATAACTTTAAAAATAGATGGTATTGATATTACTGTTGAAAAAGGTAAATCAATATTAGATGCGGCAAAAAAAGCCAATATTCGTATACCAACACTATGTCATCACGAAGATTTATGTGTTGCAGGTAATTGTCGAATTTGTGTTGTTGAAGGAAAAGGTGTTGATAAATTACTCGCATCATGTGCAGTTCCTGCCGAAACAGGAATGGATATACTAACAACAACACCCAAAGTAAGAAAGGCAAGAAAAGATATTGTAGCATTATTAGTATCAGAACATAATACACAATGTACGACCTGTTACAGAAGTACAAACTGTGAACTTCAAGACTTGGCTTCTGAATATAATATTGACCACGAAAAATATTTAAGTGTATTGAAAACAGATTTGGAAATAGACAAATCATCGTGGGCTATCGAAAAAGATGATAGTAAATGTGTAAGATGTCAGCGATGTGTAAGAACTTGTGCAGAGTTACAACATGTTAATGCAATTGCAAGTATTTATAAAGGTAAAGATATGAAAATAGCTACTTTCATGGATTTGCCTATGAACGAGGTTATTTGTGTTAATTGTGGACAATGTATTACGCACTGTCCTACAGGAGCATTAACAGAGCGTAGATATTATGATTCGATATGGGATGCAATTGGCGACCCAACAAAACATGTTATTGTTAATACTGCTCCGTCTGTTAGAGTTGGATTAGGCGAAATGCTTGATTTACCTGTTGGCGAAAGAGTAACAGGAAAAATGGTAACGGCTCTTAAGATGTTGGGATTCGATTCGGTACTTGATACTGATTTTGCTGCCGACTTAACTATTGTTGAAGAAGGAACTGAATTATTACAAAGACTAAAGAAAGCTTTAGTAGATAAAGAAGATGTTGCACTGCCAATGATAACATCATGCTCGCCGGGTTGGGTTAAATTTATTGAGCATATGTATGCCGATTATTTAGAACACTTATCGACGTGTAAATCTCCTCAACAAATGTTTGGTGCAGTAGCAAAAACATATTATGCCGAAAAAATGGAAATAGACCCAAAAGATATTGTTTGTGTAGCAGGTATGCCTTGTGCTGCAAAAAAATATGAAGCCAATCGACCAGAAATGCGCGATAGTGGATTTCAAGATATTGATGCAGGTTTAACAACCCGTGAACTTGGTCATATGATACGCGAAGCTGGTGTTAATTTCAATAAACTTGAGGAATCAAAATTTGATAAATTGATGGGCAAATCATCAGGTGCTGGAGTTATTTTTGGAGCAACTGGTGGAGTAATGGAAGCTGCATTGCGTACCGTATACGAATTAGTTACAGGTCGTCCTGTTCCATTTGATAATTTAAATATTACAGCTGTTCGAGGTTTAGAAGGGGTTAAATCGACATCAATAAAGTTTGAAAACTGTGTTGAACAATATAGCTTTTTAGAAGGTGTTGAAGCAAACTTTGGAATTGCTCATGGTTTAATTAATGCTCGAAAAGTAATGGATCAGGTTGTTGCTGGAACTTCACCATTTCATTTTATTGAAATCATGGCATGTCCAGGTGGATGTATTGGTGGTGGTGGACAACCTATTCCAACAAATGACGAAATAAGAATGAAAAGAATTGAAGCAATTTATGCTGAAGATGAAAGTATGGAAGTTAGAAAATCTCATGAAAATCCAGAGATAAAACAAATTTATGAAGAGTTTTTAGGCGAACCATTAGGCGAAAAATCTCATCATTTACTTCATACAAAATATAGAAAACGTAAAAGATACTAGTGAAACAAGTCATAAGTTTCTTTAGTATTATTTAGACAGGATTAACAGGA
>JAOZVK010000542.1 GCA_029938185.1 Bacteroidales bacterium
GAGGAGCTAGATAACCATATTTAGATTTTTCGTTTTTCATTTATTTATTTTTTTTGAATTACATTCTATTAAGGTCTTTGACCTATTTAATGTGGCTTACGCATTTTTGCAAACCACTGTTATATTGTTTATTATATGAAAATAAATGCCAAAAAACTTTTGTAAGACTACTTACACATTACTTGCACCCAAATTTATAGTGCTTCAATTTTTTCTTTAGTCAATCCAGTAAATTGCATTATTTTTTCAATCGGTCATTAATAAGTATTAAAAGATTTAGTGTTTATATTTTTGCCGTTTACAGCCTAATAATATATAAACTAAAGATTATTAATTATTTATAAATAGAGCCTTTAGCAGAAAGCAAAGTGTTTTTTAATAGCGAAACAATAGTCATTGGGCCAACACCACCTGGAACAGGAGTTATAAAGCTTGATTTTTTTGAAACTTCATCAAATTTTACATCTCCGAGCAGTTTCCAACCCGATTTTGTTTTATCCGATTTTACTCTTGTAATTCCAACATCAATTACAACAGCACCTTCTTTTATCATATTGGCTTTAAGGTACTCGGCATAACCTAATGCAACTACAATAATATCGGCTTGTTTTGTTATTTCTTCAATATTTTTTGTTCTACTGTGACATACAGTTACAGTAGAATCGCCTGGATACGCCTTTCGCGACATTAATATACTTATCGGTTTACCTACAATATTACTACGACCTATTACTACACAATGTTTTCCTTGTGTTTCAATATTGTATCTTTTCAACAGTTCCAATATTCCAAAAGGTGTTGCTGAAATAAATGTAGGAAGTCCAGCAACCATTCTACCAACATTTTCGGGATGAAAACCATCAACATCTTTTTTGGGTGATATAATTTTTATTACTTTTTCTTCAGATATATGCTTAGGAATTGGCAATTGAACTATTAAGCCATCAATATCGTCATTGTTGTTTATTTCTTGTATTTTATCAATAACTTCTTTTTCGCTAACATCGTCTTTAAATCTAACTAATGTTGATTTGAAACCAACCTGTGAGCATGCTTTTACTTTATGACCTACATATGTTTCGCTTGCTCCATCGTTGCCTATTAGTATTGCTGCCAAATGAGGTTGTTTACCTCCACTTGCTACAAACTGTTTTACTTCTTCGGCAATTTCAATTTTAATTTCGTTCGATATTTTTTTTCCTTCAATTAATTGCATTTTTTTAAAGCTTTTGATTAATATTCAGTATTTGTTTAAAGTATATCTATAATTTATTATTCCTGATATTCAATTAATTAATATTTTTTTCAGGTTTATCAATAGTTAGTCCCAATAGAATTTTGTTTACGTATTTAGGCTACCCGTCAGAAGTTGGACACAACTATTTATCAACAAGTTGCGCCTGGCAGGTGTTTTCACATGACAGTAAGATAACAAGCAATTAGCGGCAGGTGAAAACACTAGCCGAGCGCACAGTAAATAGCCAACCTTACGTGGGTAGTCCGTATTTATATAAATGCTCAATTACCCGTCATCTCACTTATAGTGGTCGGACGGATAATGTATATTAATAATGAAATATTTAAAGAAAAGTATCAAGAGGAATATGAAAAATGCCATTTTTCGTCTCTATTTCCCCATGTTAAAATTATTCATCATTCTTGATATATTTTTACCTGAAGTAATCATTTTCATCATTTTTCTAGTTTCGCTAAACTGTTTTATCAAGCGATTTACTTCTTGTACCGAAGTTCCACTTCCTGCTGCAATTCTTTTTCTTCTACTACCATTAAGGCTTTTAGGATTTTCTCTTTCGAATGGTGTCATTGATAATATTATCGCTTCAATTCCTTGAAAGGAATCATTATCAATATCAACTTTTTTAATAGCTTTGCTAACTCCAGGTATCATACTTGCCAAATCTTTTATGTTACCCATTTTTTTAATCTGACTAATTTGTTTCAGAAAATCATTAAAATTAAATTGGTCTTTTGCAATTTTTTTCTGTAATTTTCTTGCTTCTTCAACATCAAATTGTTCCTGAGCTTTTTCAACTAAAGTAACAATATCGCCCATTCCTAAAATTCGGTCTGCCATACGTTCGGGATAAAAAATATCCATTTCGTCTAGTTTTTCGCCTGTACCAACAAACTTTATTGGTTTTTTAACAACAGAACGTATTGTTAAAGCAGCTCCACCTCTTGTATCACCATCAAGTTTTGTTAGTACTACTCCGTCAAAATCAAGCTTATCATTAAATTCTTTTGCAGTATTTACAGCATCTTGACCTGTCATTGAATCAACAACAAACAATATTTCTTGTGGTTCTATGGCTTTCTTAACATTTGTAATTTCTGCCATCATTTGCTCATCAATTGCCAAACGCCCAGCTGTATCCACTATTACAATATCGAACCCATGTACTTTGGCGTGCTTTATTGCATTCTTAGCAATTTTAACAGGATTCTTATTTTCTTCTTCAGAATATACTCTTACATTTATTTGTTCGGCAAGCACTTTTAGCTGTTCGATAGCTGCTGGACGATATACGTCACCTGCAACCAATAATGGTCTTTTGCCTTTTTTCTTTCTAAGCAAGTTAGCAAGTTTTCCCGAAAAAGTTGTTTTACCTGAACCTTGTAGACCAGCAATTAGTATTATTGTTGGATTAGCTTTAAGGTTTAAATCAACTTTTTCGCCCCCCATTAATTCGGTTAACTCATCATGAACTATTTTAACCATAAGTTCATGTGGTTTAACTGCATTTAATACATTTGCTCCAAGTGCCTTAGATTTAACTTTTTCTGTAAATTCTTTTGCTATCTTAAAATTAACATCAGCATCAAGCAAAGCTCTTCTAACATCTTTTAGAGTTTCGGCAACATTTATTTCAGTAATTCTTCCTTCGCCTTTTAGTATTTTAAAAGAGCGTTCTAATCTATCGGATAAATTGTCAAACATATTTTATATTTTTATATTATACTATTTTGTTGAGAAACTTTGTTTTTTGCAAAGCTTTTTGTCTCTTCGAGCCTTTTTATGTTGCTTATGCCTAAAAAAGTTTACTATTATTGGCTATCAGTTAATTGGGCTACCCTTCAGAAGTTGGACAGTCTTGTTTATCAGGTGTTTAGTAACAGGGTAAAAATCAATCCTGTAAATCCTGTCAAAAAATAAAATAATGTCTAATACTATACGTGAAGCCGTTAATTGAAAAAGCAATAATAAATTTGTGTATAAATAAACTTGAAGAACCATTTTTTGAAAATTAAGACTTAATTATCTTATTATCAAACTACAGTTGGCAGTCTTAAGTCACCTTGCCTACTAAAGACTGTGGACTAGCAAACCCCATATATTGCAAAAATAGATAAAATTATAAGATTTATTAAAAAAAAACTTTATTTTTTATAGCTTTTTTTCTATTTTGTAAAACATATTTAAGTAGAGAGCTATATAAATATGATATTTTTGTTTTTTATATTATACTGTTTATCAGATGAAAGCAAAATTATTGATTATTTAATGTTAATAATTAAAAGTTCTCCAAAAAAATTTGATTTTCAAGACTTTTTGAAATTTTATTTAACAAATGGCAATTTTTTTTTGTAAGGCTTCTTAAATTCTTAAATTTGCATTATTATTGGTTTTAAACTTTAAAATCAAAAAGCTATAACAAAAATTTTTCGATATTTGTATTTTATTAAATTGCATATTAATTCTACTTTACGAACTTAAAACTGTTTGATAATTAAACTATTAAATCATTTT
>JAOZVK010000106.1 GCA_029938185.1 Bacteroidales bacterium
CATACAACGAATATAAGTAATAATATGTGACATGTTTCAAACCACAACAATATTAATAAAATACGTAAGCAACTTGAAAAGGTTCGAAGAGCCTTATTTTTTATTGTGAAGTTTCAATTTTACGAATGCTTTCATTAAAGGATTTTTAAGTTTATATTTTGTTTTCCCAGAACGTCCATGTTTTTCAAGAATTTCGGCACGTTCTTTTTTACAAAGCATTCCTAAATTATAATTTATAGATTCTTTTTTTAGTCCTTTAGTGGTTAGTTTATTAAACTTATCAAGAACCTCATCAGTACTAAACAAATTATTTTCGTCAGTACTTGCCATTGCACATGCCAACACAACATCTTCAAATTGGTTTTTCTTTTTGGCACTTGATATAGCTTTTTTGTATGCTGTGCGAATACTATGGTCAGAGTTTTCGATACTTTTTTTTACAGCAAAATTAAAATGATTTTCAGTTACTGTGTTTGTATTGTCATCAACAACATTTTTCGAAACAAATTTACATAAAAGATGAGTATAATGTGGAAACCCTGATGAGTATTCAATAATTTTATCAAGTATATTTTGCTTTATATCTATTTTAAGAATATTCATACTATTCATAACAAAACTGGCTGACTCTTCTTTTGTCATTTCGGTCATTTCTATTTGCTTTAGACATCTTTCCAGAGATGGATGTTTGCCAATAAGCTGATTTACATTATTGCCAATTCCCACAATAAGAATTGTTATGTTCGAGATATTATCGGAAAGAGTTTTGATAGTATCAGCCATTTTGTTTTTAGTTTCTTTGTCATTGATACTATCAAATTCATCGAAAATGATAAGAATATTGTCAAATATATTGTAAAAAACATTTTCAATATCACTAGCATCTATTTTATCTTTATTGGGCAGTCTTAGTCTTGTGTAATATTTTATTTCCTTTTTGTTAAAACCAATTTCATTTTCTTTTTTAATTAGTTTAATTTTCGTTACAGCTTTTTCCCAAATTGATTTAAAATCATCGGTTCTGTTACAGGTTATTTTTGAGCTTGTAATATTTTTAAATAGCTGTGTAACAATATTTGCAAGTGATGTTTTTCCTACACCTCTTCCTCCATACAATACAGCATGTTCTCCTCGTTCTTCGATAACACTTTTTATTTTTTCGACATGCATATGCCTTCCAACAAACAAATCAATATTTTCGATTGGTGCCGAAGGACTAAATATATTATAAATCAATTCTAATTTTTGTTCTCTATTCATTGTTTATATTATTTAATTTCGATTTCAAACATTTTAGGCCATTTTTTGCCAGTAACAAAAAGTCTTTTATTTATATAATCATATGCAATACCATTCAAGACATCGGTATTATCCTTATATTCTTTTTTCGATAATATATTTTTTAGATTTATATAAGCTAAAACTTTTCCTGTTACTGGGTCGATTCGTGCAATTATATCTTTCAAATATATATTAGCAAATATTTCACCATTTATATACTCAAGTTCGTTCAAATTATTTACAATACCATTGTTATCAAATACTTCGATTTTTTTTATTTGTGAATATGTGTGAGTATCAAGAAAATATAAGTTGTGAGTACCATCGCTCATTATTAGATTTGTACCATCGTTTGTCAAACCCCAACCTTCGGTATAATAATTGAATTTACCAATAAGTTTAAATGTCTCTTTTTCATAGATATAACCAATATTAGATTGCCAACTCAATTGTATAATTTTATTATTGAAAATGGTAATTCCTTCACCAAAAATATTTCCTGGAACTGTTATACTTTGCAAAATTTCGCCACTTTCCAGCTTAACTTTTCTCAAAGTCGATTCTTCCTTTATTCCAGTTGCTTCATATATAAATCCGTTTTCATATAATAGTCCTTGTGTATATGCCATTATATCATGCGGATAAGCATTAATTATTTTGAATCCATTTGTTACTGGAATAATATCTGAAAACAAAACTACATTTATTTTTTTGTTCATTCTTTGTCCTTTAACAAATAATATTGCTTCTATTTCAATATTACCAACTTTAGATTTTTTTGAGTTCCATGAAAGTGTTTCAGGAAGTTTTTTTGTAGTAATAATATACTTATTATCTACAAATAGTTGAATAGAGTCAACGTTTATGCTATCGCTCAAATCAAGATTGATATAAATATCATCACCAACAACAAAATTGGTTTTAACGGTATCTTTTAATGATATTAACAAATAATTTTTTTGAACTTTTTTTATTTCATTTTTTTCAATAGTACTTTTTGTACTATCTGTTTTAATTGTATTATTTTTTTTGTTGGTTTCACCACATGAATATATTAACAATAGTTTTATTGAAATTATATAAAAAATATATTTTGTTTTTTTCATTTGAATATAATTAAGGTCTTCGACCTATTTAATGACATTTATGATTGATATGTAATTAATTGTAATTCAGGAAATAAAACTATTAAAGAACTATTTTTTTCCATTTCTATGCCTAAGCACATAAAAAAACAGAATAATACTTAAAAATATAGCCAAAGCAAAGCCTACAATACTTGTTAATGGCATACCAAAAAAGAATGGAATTTGTGCAGGATTACTATTAATCATTATAGCCGAAGCAATTACAAGCGATATTATAAGGAATGTAAGAACAAAACGATTTGTTAGAATATCAATTTTTTTGATTAACTTTTCATAGCCAATTACCTCAATATTAACATGAAGTTTTCCATTTCTTATTTTTTTTAAAATAAATTTTAAATCAATTGGAGAACTGGAAAGGAAAGATATTAAGTGAGAAAAAGTGTAACTAAATTCTGATTTCATATTCTCTACAGAATATTGTTCTCTAATAAGTTTAGCACCATAAGGACGAATAAACTTAAGAGTCTGAAAATCTGGATGTAACTTACTTCCAATCCCTTCAAGAATTGCTAATGCTCTTAGAATTAAAAAAATAGAACCAGGTATTTGTAGTTGATAATCGTATATAATTTTTTGTAAACGTCTAGCCAATTCACTCATTCCCATACGGTCTACATCAAGAATAACAAAATCGTCTATTAATTCTTCAAGGTCTTTTTCAAAAGCCCCTAAATCTTCTATTTCACTATTAATTGCAAGCCTTTGTATACTAATTGCCAGCTTTTTGGGGTCTTGACTTGCTAAACCCATAAGTACATTCGAAAAATTATATTTTTCTCTTTTTGTTAGCTTTCCTATCATTCCATAATCGACCAAAGCAATTGTTCCGTTGGGTTGTACCAAAACATTACCTGGATGTGGGTCGGCATGGAAAAAGCCATATTCAAAAATTTGGGTTAAATAAATTGCCATTCCATTTTCGGCAATTATTTTGGGATTTAAACCCCATTTTTCTAATTGATTTATATCAGATATTTTACAACCCGAAATAAATTCTATTACTAATATTTTTTCACTAGTATATTCTCTATATGGTTTAGGGATATATAAGTTTTTTTGATCTTGATAAATTGTTCTGAATTGTTGAATACTTCTTGCTTCTGTATTGTAGTTCAGTTCTTTGTACATTGTTTTTTCAAATGTATCAACTACTTCTATTGGGTTAAGTATTCCAATATTTACAAAATAATTTTCGGTTAGTTTAACAAATTCACGCAATAGTCTTAAATCTGTTTTTACTTTATTTTCGGCACCTGGTCTTTGGATTTTAACAACTACATCATCTCCATTAATCAATCTTGCTCTATGTACTTGTCCTATTGATGCTGAACCTATTGGCTTATTATCAAAATAAGAAAAAAGTTCACTGATTTTTTTCTCTGTTCTTCTTTCTATAATTTCTTTTGCTATTTTCGTTTCAAACGGAGGAACATGACTTTGAAGTTTAGTAAACTCATAAATAAGTCCTTCGGGTAATAAATCGGGGCGGTTACTCAATAGTTGGGCTAATTTTACAAAAGTTGGTCCTAAATCTTCAATTACCATTCTTATACGTTCCCATCTCGAAAATTCGAAAATAGATTGATCACTACGTTGCCAAATAACTTGCATTTTGGGTGGTATAAACTTTTTTAATGCAGTTGATGTAATTATATCTTCAAAACTATACTTTACTAGAATATTAATTACTTGACTAAGTCTAGTTATATTTTTTACAGTTTTATCAAGAAACATAAAATTAGCTTAACTTTTTAGTGAAAATTAAAAAATAATATAATTTATTTTTCACATATTTTTTAATTAATTAAAATTATTTATTTGTTTATAAATCTCCCAAATTTAATACATTTTTTTAACTAATTATTATCTTTATTTATTTTATTAAATTATTAATGGTATTAAAAAAACTATTTTTATATAACATACTGAAACACAATTGCAAATACTTAAAACAACAAAAGCCGGATACTTTATAGTACCGGCTTTTTTCTTCTACTAAAAAATAGAAGCAAATATTTAATTAGTTATATTACTATTCAGTTGTATTTGCTTTTTTTTCAGCTTCTTCTTTTTTAGCTACTGCTGCTTCCAAAACTGCAACTCTATTTTTTAAACTATCTAGGTCTGATGATGTAGCAAAACTAAATGATTTTACTAATTTTTCAACAACACTACCAAATTGATTTTCTAATTCATCTTTTTTAGTATCTGTATTTTTCAAAAATTCATCAAAGATTTTTTCACCTTCATCTTCAGATATTTTACCATCTCCTACTAAACCTTCAACAGTTTTTTGAAATCTATCGGTTGTTAATGAAACAAAACCAACTCCTGTATATACAAATTTTTTAAATAAGCTTTCTAAATCCATTTTTTTATATTTTTATTATAATTATACAATATTATTTATTTTTTTTCTTCTAATAAATCTTCTAAAACTTTAATTCTGTTAGTTAATTCTTCAACCTCGCTTGAAGTAGCATAGCTAAATTTTTTAACAACTTTTTCAACAACACTTTTTAGTTGAACTTCAAGTTCTGATTTTTTTGTTTCAGTATTTTTGAAAAAATCTTCAACTAATTTTTTTCCTTCTTTAGCTGAAATTTTATCTTCGTCTATTAATTCATTAACTACTTTTTGCATTTTTTCTTTAGTTAAAGAAACTAAACCTACTCCAGTATAAACAAATTTTTTAAATAATCCTTCTAAATTCTCCATAATTTAATTTTAATTATTAGTAATAATTAATATGTGTTTTTTAATTATGGTGCAATATTAGATGATATTAAACTATTATGCAATTAATTTAGTTATTTTTAACAGCATATATAATTCTTATTAACATATTATTCAAAATAATGATATTGTAAGTAGTTGATTATGAGTTGTTATTAAAAAAGTGTTTTAGTAAAAAAACACACATATATCTTTATTTTTTTAACATTAATGTACAATAACTAAAGGTAGGCTATGTTTTCTAAGTTCGAAAAAGTATATGTGAGCATTTTTACTTATTTTGTATAAATATTATTATATACAACTTAATATATATAATAGGTTCGTAAAGTTTATTTATGTACAAATTTATTTTTACTTTTTAATTAGCTGATAATCAATAATAGTAACTTTATTTTTGTCTGTAAAAAGTAAAAAGGCTCAAAGAGTCTCCTGTTTTCCATTAAGCTTCGCATTTATAAAATCAACTATTTTTTCGATTGCCTCATCAGCTTCAGGGATAACTCTTTGAAACAGATGCCACCAATGCATTAATCCATCCCATTCTTGTAATTCTACTTCCACACCAAATTTTTTGGCTCTATCTGCAATTCTGGTAGCATCGCTATAAAGCATTTCTGCGTTACTTGTTTGTATTAATAGTGGTGCAATGCCTGACAGGTCAGCATATAAAGGTGAAATTAAAGGGTTTTTTACATCGTGGGAGCCTACATACATTTTTATCCATTTATTCATTTTACGTTCATCAACAAGTGGGTCATCTGTATTCGTTTTTATTGATTCGCCAGTTGCAGCCAAATCAACCCATGGTGATAAACAAAATGCTGCCTTTGGTTGTGGTAGGTTTAGGTCTTTGAGTGCTACCAATGTTGCAATTGTTAGTCCACCTCCTGCGGAATCGCCTCCTATAATTATATTTTCTGGTTTTTTTCCTCTTTTTAGTAATGATTTATAACTTGCTATGGCATCTTCAATTGCAGCTGGAAATTTATTTTCAGGAGCTTTTCTATAATCGACTAAAACTGATATGATTTTAGTTTTTTTTGCAATTTTACCAACCAATGATCTATGTGTATGCATAGAACCTATAGTGTATCCACCTCCATGAAAATATAATAAAACTTTATCTCTATTAGATTTGTTTGGAATTATCACTTCTACATTAACTTCTGTTTCGCTATCTTTTCCTATCTTTACTCTTTTATAATGTACTCCCCAGGGTAATAAATAAAAAAAAGTCCCCATTTCAAGAAGATGCCTCATATGATGCAAACGTGGAGTTTTATCAGCTTCTTTCAAAGGTGCTACTGCTGAGTTAAGCATTTTCTTTACCGAATCATGTCTTTTTGATGCCATTTCAATTTTTTTATAGTTCGCTAAAGTATATATTATTAATTTAATTACTCATGTTTTATAACAGATGTGAGTTTAATAAAATATTCAAACAAAAAAATTAGGGTGTTATAGTTGTTTAATGTTGCTTGCGCATAATATATATTAACTATAATTCAAAAGATAAACATAAGTAGGTTATCATATAAAATCGACACTTTGTTAAGTTATAACTTATTGTAATTCTGGTGTAAACAAAATTATCAATTGTTTATTATCAATTGTCAATTACTTAATACAAAATATTTGTAAACTTTTGTATATTATAGGTATTTGAAAAAAATTATTAAGTTTTTACAAATTTGAATTTTATTCTAAACTAAATTTTAGAATTTTATCACCAATTTCTATTGAGTGTACCACATCCATTCCGTCTACAACTGTTCCAAAAATAGTATATCGTCCGTCAAGATGCGGCATTGGTGATAATGTTATAAACCATTGACTTGATTCTGTATCTTTACCCGATGATGCCATACCTACACTTCCTTCTTTATAGTATAGTGATGGAAATTCTGAACGAATCATAAAGTTTGGACCTCCCCAACCATCACCTCTTGGACAACCATCTTGAATAACAAAATTTGGGACAACTCTATGAAAAACACTCTTTTTATAAAACTGATTTCTAAGTAATCTTATAAAATTAGATACAGTTGCAGGAGCTTCATTAACTTTTAGTTGTATAGTTATATCCCCTTTTGTTGTTTTAATTATAACTCTTTGATTTGGTGATATTGACGATACAAGCTCCCAGTTAATTGAGCCTCTTTTTATATTAGGTACACTTGTATTTTCTGAACCATTAATGTAACTAATTGTCTCTTTGAGTTCTACATATGCTTCATAGTCGCGTGGTAATTCACATTTATGGAGAGCTTGAGTTAAAAAATATGTATTTTTATACATTGAATTGTAAGTGAATTTGGGGTTTCTTAATACTTTTGCTGCGATTCCTATCATAGCAATATCTTCAGATTTAATTGCTTTTTTAAATATTAGAGCAAAATCGTCATACATATTTATTTCTTTGAGTTGTAATGCATTTCTATGTAACTCATCAAAACTATCATGTTCTCTCATTTTCGCTAATGCTTCAATGCCATAGGTACTAATAACTTTACTTTTAGTTGAAAATGTTTGAGTTTCAACAAATTTGTAATTCATTGGATCGCCTGCAAGAGCTTTTAACAGACTTGCTTTTTCGTATTCATTGTTTGTAACCTCATAGCCAGATTTTATTGACTTTGATATTAAGTCTTTGTTATGTGCATATTTTAACGATGCAGCTAACATGTTTGCTCTACTTCTCCAATTAGGAAGCTTTCGTGCAATTCCAAAATATTTATTTGCTTCATTTGTTTTGCCATATCTATAAAAATATTCTGATGCAGTATAAGAGATATTAATATTTTTATTTTTCAATTGTTCGTATATAACTGGGCTTGAAGATTCATAATTAAAATTTTTTAGTGCTCTTATTGTGTTTATTTTTATTCTATATTCATAATCTGATTTAAGTATTGAAATTAGAAAATTTAAAGATTTCTTGTTTTTTGATTTTCCAAAAGCACTAGCCAAATTCATTCTTGTATATAGATAACCCTCTTTGTTAAAAGCTTTTATTAATTGAGCTGAAAACATTGATAAATCTACTCTTTTTGCTCTTGATAAATAAACACTTGCTATAAATCTTACTTTTTCGGAAATATTTGGAGTACTAATTATTTGTATTATTTTTTCGGTAGCTTGTTTTGATACTATATTTCTTATTCCATATCTACTTAAACCCCATGCTTGACCAGTAAGTGATACTATTTCTTTAGTCTCAAAATTTTGCTCACAAATAAATTTTAATCCTTTATCTGTCCCGCATTTACCTATAGCTTCTAAAATATTTCTTTTTACAAGTAATGATTTTTCTGTTTTGTAAGCATCAATTAAAATTTGCTCGGACGAACTACTTTTTATCTGCCCTAATGTATAGGCTACTGTAGCTCTTATTTTTTTATCTTCATCATTCATTAAAATTGATAATGACATAATTGCCATACTATCCTGTACCGATGCTAATGCTAAAACTGCAGCTTTTCTATACTCTGGGTATTCATTATTGAAATATCTTATTAATTCTTTTGTGTTTCTGCTATTTTGTAAAGAGTATATTTCTTGTAATATTTCATCATTGAATATATTGCCTTCTATATTTTTATGCAATTTATTATCAATTGTTTTTTTTATATCACTCTTACAAGAAAAAAAGAATACAATTACTATACTTAAATAGATATATTTCATGTGTTTAAAATTTACTAAGGTCTTCGACCTATTTAATATTCTTAGATACACGCTATTATTCAAAAAAAATTAATATGCCCATACCAGTTTAAATTGAATCTGTTTTTATACCATATTAGTACCCTCAATTATCATTCCTTTTATACTCTACAAAATGATAAATATTATTTCTAAAATTGTTTTTATTCATTATATTTCAGATAGTTACAATGCTCATAAAAAGAAAATTGAAGATTTAATTTATGCTAAGTTAATATTAATTTTTAAAAATTTAATAAAACTACTTTTATTAAAATTAAAAAAAAAACTTTTACACAGATATTCAGGTATATACAAAATAAATGTTTTGTGTGTTCATTTATGTACACATGCTGTATTGTTTTCGTACATAAATAAACTCAATTATCAGTATTCTAATAAGCTAATAGGTTGTATATATGCTTAGTAGCATTGGTGGCATATTAATTGAAAATATTAGCCCAAATTATATATTATTATGTTGTAAAACTGTGTTAAAAAAACAAAGTTTTTATGCTATATCAACACAACTTTCTTAAATTCAGCTGGCAGTCGGCTTATGCTACATAAAAAAAAGCTCTAAGAGTCTAAATTATAACCTAAATTATTAAAAATGAAGACTAAATTATTATTAATTTTAATATTATGTATAAGCATTAATGTTTCGTATTCTCAAAAACGAGTATACAATACTAAACAAATCGAATCGAAATCGCCCATTATAGACGGTTATCTTAACGATGATGTATGGAAGATAGTTGAATGGAGTAATAATTTCACACAACGAATACCAAATGATGGAGATAAGGCTTCGCAAAAAACCTCTTTTAAAGTTATTTACGATAATGATTATTTGTATATTGCTGTTAGAGCATATGATACCGAAGTTGAAAAAATAGAAAGGACAATGACAAGGCGTGATGGTTTTGCAGGCGATTTAATCGAAATAAATATTGATAGCTATTTTGATAAAAGAACTGGTTTTTCATTTTCGGCTTCGGCTTCGGGTGTTAAGGGCGATGAATTAATATCTAATGATGGAAACAATTGGGATAAAAATTGGAATCCGGTATGGTATTTAAAAACTTCAATTGACGATAAAGGATGGATTGTTGAAATAAAAATACCATTTAATCAACTAAGGTTTGGCAAAAAAGAAGAACAAATTTGGGGTATTCAGGTTCAACGCTATCTTTTTAGGAAAAGTGAAAAATCATACTGGGAACATATCTCTCAAGACAAGTCGGGTTGGGTGAGCCATTTTGGCGAATTGCATGGTATAAAAGGTATAAAACCTAAGCGACAAATTAGTCTTACACCATATGCTTCGGCTAAGTTTGAGTTTTTAGAATCGGAAGATAAAAATCCATATCAAACTGGTCAAAAACGTAGCTTCAATGCCGGTATTGATGGTAAAATTGGTATAACCAATGATTTAACTTTGGATTTTAGTATAAATCCTGATTTTGGTCAAGTTGAAGCAGACCCATCAGAACTAAATTTGAGTGGCTTTGAAACTTTTTTTAGCGAAAAAAGACCTTTTTTTATTGAAGGTAATAATATCACTGATTTTAGAATAACAGGTGGCGGTAGTTCTTACTCAAGAGATAATTTATTTTATTCGAGAAGAATAGGACGTTCACCAAGATTTGAGCCTGAATTAAATGATAATGAATATGTTGATATGCCTGAAAACACACCAATACTTGGAGCATTTAAGCTTACAGGAAAAACCAAAAATGGCTTATCAATTGGTATATTAGAAAGTTTTACCAAAGCCAAAGCCGAAATTGATAATAATGGAGACAAAAGAAAAGTTGTGGTTTCTCCTTTTACTAATTATTTTATTGGACGATTACAACAAGATTTTAATAAAGCTAATACCATTGCTGGGATAATGTTTACAGCAACAAACCGAGATATTTCTGACCCCGATTTCTATTTTTTAAATAGAGATGCATATACTGGTGGAATTGATTTTACTAAATATTGGAAAAATAAAAAATATTATTTAAAACTAAACACAGTTTTTAGTCACATATCAGGAGATTCTGTTGCAATAACAGATGCACAAACATCGCACAAAAGATATTTTCAGCGTACCGATGCTAGTCATTTATCTATTGATTCAAGTTTGACTTCCTTAGCAGGTTACGGAGGTAATTTTTCGATTGGTAAGAGTTCAAATAGTAAATTGAGATATACATTTAGTGTGGCATGGCGTTCGCCTGGACTAGAACTAAATGATGTTGGTTATGTTAGAAAATCTGATGCAATTTTTCAATACTCATGGATGGGATATAGAGTTACCAAACCATTTAGTATTTTTAGAAATTTTAATATAAACCTAAACCAATGGAGTGGTTGGGATTTTAATAGTGTAAATACATTTTCGGGTTACAATGTGAACTCGTATTCACAATTTAAAAATTTATGGGGATTTTTCTGGGGAGCTGAAATTGAAGGTGAAAATGTTTCAAATTCAGAATTACGTGGCGGTCCATCATTAGTATTGCCAGAGGGAACAGGTGCATGGTTTGGTTTTCATACTGACCAAAGAAAAAAATTAAATATCTTTTCAGGTGGTTCATTTGGAAAAGGGTTTGATGAGTCAAGTAAAAGAAAAAGGGTTTGGATGGATGTTAATTATCGTCCATTAAACTCACTACAAATTACTATAAGTCCACATTACAGTATAAGTGATAACAAATTGCAATATATTGAAACAGTTGATTATAATAAAGAAAAAAGATATATATTTTCAAGTATTGATAGAAAAACATTTGCTGTAACTTCAAGAATTGATTATAGTATTACTCCTGAACTAACTATTCAATATTTTGGACAAATTTATATTAGTGCAGGAAACTATTATGATATTAAACGAATAACTGATTCGAAAGCAAGCAATTTTGATGATAGATACCATGTTTTTACTGACGGTAAAGATATTACTTACAACTCAGATGATGATGAATATAATATTGATGAAAATCTTGATGCCATAAATGATTATTCTTTTGATAGTCCAGATTTTAATTTTAAAGAATTTAAATCTAATTTTGTTGTTAGATGGGAATATAAGCCGGGTTCTACCATATATTTAGTTTGGTCACAAGGACGATCTGATTATGATGAAACTAAAGGAGGTCGTTTCTCTTTTAATAATGATTTTAATAAACTTTATAAAGTCATTCCGCATGATATTTTTCTAATAAAACTGTCATATAGAATAGGATTATAAGGTCTTCGACCTATTTATAGTTGCTTACGCATTAATATAAAAACAACTTAATCAAAGAGTTATGAATAAGTAAATGTCGAAAAACTTTTGTAACAGTACTTAGTAAAAAGGTGAGGAGTTAAAAGTTAAAAGCTAAAAGTTAAAATTTAGCTTTTAATATATGTAATATAAATAGATAGCAGACCTTAATCTTCAATTTCTGGAACTTCAACCCATTTACTTGTACTCACATAATGAGGTTTTCCACTATATGTGTTTTCAATGGTTAGTTTAATTTCGTCCCAAAGAAAATAATCTTCATCAACATATATCTTTACTGTTACTTGTCCGTCTTCTTCGCTTCCTGCTTCAAGAAAAGCTTCAGACGATGAATACAATTCAAATTTTTTCTCCCATCTATTAGTTCCAACTTCAACAGAGTTATATCCATCGTTATCAATATAATTTATTTGATACCTGTTAGCAGTTCCTTCAACTACATATTTTACTTTTATTCTGCGGTTCTCTTCATTTTTACAGGCAATAAAAAAAATAGGTATTAATAGTAGTAATAATATATTCTTTTTCATATTTTTATAGTTTTAAGGTCTTCGACCTATTTATAGTTGCTTACGCATTAATACAAAGCCAATTTAATCAGTAAGTTATGAATAAGTAAATATCGAAAAACTTTTGTAACAGTACTTACATGTGTAATCCATTCTAAAAAGTCAAACGTTTTAAACTTTGTAAGGTAAAAATACTTTAAGAACCCAAAGTTTTAATTCATAGAAACATTAAATAGATATAAAAGATGGGCTACCCGTGGTCTTATAAAAATACGAGCAAAAATAGCTTATTTAAGTTTTTTATTAGTTCC
>JAOZVK010000543.1 GCA_029938185.1 Bacteroidales bacterium
AAATAACAAACTAATCTATCAAAACGGACATTTATTTAATACCTATTCCTAAGGTCGTCTCCTTTTAGCCTTTTTATTGATTCATTTTAAAAGGTTTGTTTTTTTTAAAAGGTGTAATGTCTGAATTATCAATAAATATTTTATAGTCTTTCCATGTTTTTTTATAAAAACTATTAACTTTATTTATAAAATATTCAATTTCGGCTTCAAGATGCTTAATAGCTAAAAACTGTGTTGTAGTTGGTGGTTCATATGAGTTTAAATATCTGAATGTAGTAAAAATTTTGGAACGCATAACATGTGAATTATTAAAAATTCCTTGTTTCTTATTTTGAGAAATTATTAGTTTTTTTAATATATTTATTGAGTCTTTCATTAATTTACACTTCTTTTTTAATATCTCATTTATTTTATTTTTTTCATTAGGTATTTGCATTTGTACTTTATTAACTGTTCTTATTGATTCATTTAATTGGTCAAATGCCTTTGTAACAACTGATATTTTATTTAAAAAAGTCAACATCAATTTATTATTTTCTTTAAGGTCTTTTATGTTTACATTTACTCTTGGATCCATTTTTACAGTAACATATGTAGAATCTTTTTTGCCAGAATAAGTGTAAACCACTTTGTATTTTCCTGGACACACCTTAATACCACCTCTTTCTTGGCTTCCTTTACGTAGTTTTTTTGAACCAGGATATCTGAATCCTTTAATATCTAAGTTCCAAAAAATCCTATTTATTCCATTATTTGGTAAATGTTTAAGAGTTCTTATTACTTCATTTTCTTTATTATAAATTTTAATAATAACATTATCTATTTTGTTTATTTTAGCTTTATTTTTAGGTTTTTTTACATTAACAATAAAATTTAATATAGCACCATATTGTTTATTTTCACCAAAAAACATAGCATCGCCTGCAGCTCTGGTACCTAAAGCTTGTCTTTTTATTGACAAATATGCATCAACTACATCAATTGCATGTATTTTTTTGTTAAAAATTTTTACTCCTTTTCTAGCTACCTCTCTAATGGGACTAATATCATCTAATACAAACACTGCTCTACCAAATGTACCTATAACCAAATCGTGTTCGCGTGGATGAATTACCATATCCATTGTAGAAACTGTTGGATAGCCATGTTTCCATTTTGTCCAATTGCTTCCGCCATCTATACTTACATATAAGTGAAATTCAGTACCTAGAAAAAGCAATTTGGGTTCAATAGGGTCTTGAACTATTGAGAGCGCATAGCCCCATACTTGATTATTTTTTGTTATTCGTTTCCATGTTTTCCCATAATTCATTGTTTTATATACATGTGGGTTCCAATCTCCTTTTCTATAATTATTTGCAACGACATAAGCTTCACCAGCATTGTGTTTTGATGCTTTTATTTGATGAATCCAACTTCCTTTTGGCAACTCATTTAGCTTTGAAGAAAGATTATTCCATGTTTTTCCTCCGTTTTTACTTAACTGTATGTTTCCGTCGTCGGTTCCAACCCATATCAAATTAGTATCAAGCGGACTAGGTGCTATTGACACAATTGATGTATAATTTTCAGCATTTGTTGCATCAATTGTTAAGCCTCCACTTTCGTTTTGTTTTTGTTTTGAATGATCATTAGTTGTTAAATCGGGAGAAATAATACTCCAAGTGTTACCTTTATCAATACTTTTATGTAAATACTGACTTCCAAAATAAACAGTATTACTATCGCTAATACCGTGAGCAATAGCAGCATTCCAATTAAAACGTAGTTTTTTATTCTGAGGATGTATAGGTTTTATAAATTTATTATATCCTGTTTTGGAATCATATCTTAGCAAAAAACCACCCTGCGACATTGTGTATCCATATCTGTTATTAATTTTGTCGGGTACAACATCAAAACCATCGCCAAATGACAATTCTTCCCAGTATGCATTACGTATTCCTCCTGCTCTCCATACCTGACTGGGTCCTTTCCATGAACCATTATCTTGTAGTCCACCATAGATATTATATGGTATTTCCATGTCAGTATTTATATGATAAAATTGCCCAACAGGTATATTTTCTACAAATCTCCAACTATCACCCCCATCTCGACTTATTGCCAAACCTCCATCATTTCCATCAATCAAAAAATTTTGATTTTCGGGATGAATCCACCATGCATGATGATCAACATGAATATTGTTTCCTTGATTGTTCCAAGGCAAAAGCTTTTTGAAGTTTTTACCACCATTTATACTTACAGTAACAATGGTGTGTAGGTTATATATTTTTTCTTCATTTTTAGGATCAACATAAATCTCAGCATAATAAAAAGGTCTTCCACCAATATTTCTTTCAGTTACTTTGTGCCACTTGTTTCCACCATCATTAGATTTATATAGTCCATTTTTTTTTGATTCAATCAATGCATAAACAACATCAGGATTACTTTTTGCAATAGCCAAACCAATTCTACCAAGTTCGCCATCAGGTAAGCCATCTTTATTTGTTAATTTTTTCCAGTTTTTACCACCATCATAAGTTATATATAATCCACTACCTTTACCACCCGACTTAAAAAACCAAGGCCACCTTTTGTATTCCCACATTGCAGCAATTAGTTTATTGGGATTTTCAGGATCCATTACTATATCTGCAACTCCTGTACTCTCATTAACATACAATATTTTTTTCCATGTTTTCCCGCCATCATTTGTTTTATAAACTCCTCGTTCTTTGTGTTTGTTCCATGCCGAACCTATAACTCCTGCATAAACAGTCTTACTATCAGTTGGGTCAATTATTACTCTATGAATATTTCTTGTTTTTTCTAAACCCATCAACTTCCACGATTTTCCTCCATTAATACTTTTATATATTCCTGCTCCGCTTGATTGACTATTTCTTGGATTACCTTCACCAGTACCCACCCATATTTCGCTTGGGTTATTTTGATTAATAGTTAAATCGCCTATTGACGAAACTTTTTCGTTGTCAAATATTGGTTCCCATTTTACACCACCACCGCGAGAAAGCCATATTCCTCCCGAGGCTGTGCCAACATATATAACTTCTGGTTTTTTGTTTATAACATCAATCGCTGTTATTCTTCCACTCATTCCAGCAGGTCCTATACTTCGAGGTTTTAATACTTTAAACTTATTCATTTCGATTTTTTGTGCTACCAAATCAAAACTGATTAAGCATAATAATAGTATATATAAATATTTTAATTTGGGTTTTATTCTTAATATTAGATTATACATTTTAATATTATTTATTTATTATTGAATTTTTTTAAGGTCTTCGACCTATTTATAGTTGTTTACGCATTAGTACAAAGGCAATTTAATCAGCAAGTTATGAATAGGTAAATGCCGAAAAACTTTTGTAAAACGACTTATGTAGTTCAATGAAATATAATATTGAATAATTATTACTTGTTTTTACGGATTTTATTTACTGAATTATAGTTAATTATATATGATAAAAGTAATATTAAATGACACAAAAATCTTAAATAATTTTTTATGAGCTAACAATTTTTATTAATTTATTATATTAACACATAGTTATGTTATTCAATAATCGTACAAAAATTATAATTTTAATAAAAATAAAGTTTAAAATTATAAAAAAATACTAATTTATCTAAAATAAAAACTACTTACATTTGTTAGGGTTGTTACTCGACCTGTGCAATCAAAATATTATAGCCCCGTATTTGTGATACACCTGTCGGCGTATTGCGAAACACAGGGCTGTGTTTATGTTTCCA
>JAOZVK010000107.1 GCA_029938185.1 Bacteroidales bacterium
ATTGATTTTTATCCTGTTACGAAATACCTGATAAACAAGACTGTCCAACTTATGACGGGTAGCCGATTTTCATATTACTGAGACCTGCTATCTTTTGAACCACCTGCAGGTTTGTATCAAAAAAAGCAAACTTTTAACTTTTAGTTACAGTAGTCTTACAAAAGTTTTTTGACATATATTTATTCATAACATTCTGATTAAATAGCCTTTGTACTAATGCGTAAGCAACTATAAATAGGTCGAAGACCTTATAATTGTTTCTGCTCTATCAGGACCTAATGAAATAATTTTTATTGGAACTCCCACTTCATTTTCAATATATTTTATAAAGCTAATAAGCTCATTTGGCAAATCATTATATTTTCTTACTTTGGTTACATCAGTTTTCCAACCTTTAAATTCTTTATATACAACTTCAATATTTGCTTGATTATCAAATGGTACTTTTGTGCTTATTTTATCATTTATTTTATATGCTATTCCTATTTTTATTTTATCAAAATAACTCAATACATCTGCTTTTGTAATTATTAATTGAGTCACACCGTTTATTTTTACCGAATATTTCAATGCTATTAAATCAAGCCATCCGCATCTTCGTTCTCTACCTGTTGTTGCACCATATTCGTGTCCATATTTTTGAAGTTTCTTTCCTGTTTCGTCAAATATTTCAGTAAAAAAAGGACCACTACCAACACGTGTACAATATGCTTTGAAAATACCATAAACTTCGCCAATATTTTTTGGAGATACACCTAAACCTGTACAAGCTCCTGCACTTACAGTATTTGAAGAAGTTACATATGGATATGTTCCAAAATCAATATCTAACAATGTACCTTGTGCACCCTCTGCCAATATTTTTTTATTTTCTTCAAGATATTGATCTATTGTATATTCACTATCAATCAATTCAAATTCTTTTATTAATTCAATGCCTTCGAACCAAAGTTTTTCATACTCTGATATATCATATTGAAAATCATACTGTTCAAGTATTTGCCGATGTTTATTATATAATTTTTGATATTTGTCTTTCAAATTATACTCAATATCACCAACTCTAATTCCATTCCTTCCAGTTTTGTCCATATATGTTGGTCCAATACCTTTAAGGGTAGAACCTATTTTGGTTTTACCTTTTGCTGCTTCAGATGCTGCATCAAGTACCCTATGAGATGGTAAAATTAAATGTGCTTTTTTTGAAATTAATAATTTCTTTTTTATATCAACACATTCTTTTTCAAGCCCATCTATTTCTTTTTTAAAAATAACAGGGTCAATAACTACACCATTTCCGATAACATTTATTGAATTTTTATGAAAAATTCCTGATGGTATAGAATGTAAAACATATTTTTTGTTATTGAATTCAAGTGAATGACCTGCATTAGGACCACCTTGAAATCGAGCTATCACATCATATTTAGGGCTTAATACATCTACAATTTTTCCTTTTCCTTCGTCTCCCCATTGTAATCCTAACAAGACATCAACTTTCATTATTTATTTTTTTAGTTTTTGAAATATTTACAAAGCTAAGATTTATTAATAAAAATACATATTTATGTTAATAAAAAAAGTTTTTTATTAGGTATTAAGTGACAAAATAAAAAAAATTGCACCCAAATAAAAGTTTTCAATATTTTATTAAGATAAGGCAATTCACAATTTATAATTAGACAATTTGCACGCAGGTATTTTAAGCTTTAACAATTCAAAAAATGCGATAATATGGAAATGACGGCTACCCGTCAGAAGTTGGACAGTCTTGTTTATCAGGTGTTTCGTAACAGGATAAAAATCAATCCTGTAAATCCTGTCAAAAAATAAAATAATGTACAAAACTATACGTGTAGCCGAAATGACGAATTATAAATTACGAATTACGAATTGGTTTACACCTAAATATAAGTATCTTACAAAAAATTTACTGGTTTGTTACATTTTGCCTGTTTAAAACTGTCGGTGTGGCATTTAATGCCACGCCGACAGTAGGCAGTTATGTTATTGATTTTCATTGCAATTTTTTAAATATAACAACATACAACGAATATAAGTAAAAATATGTGACATGTTTCAAACCACAACAGTATCTTACAAAAAACAAATCGGAAAGTTATTTTTTAACGATTCTTATCGGGAATATTTGAGTGTTTTTTGAAACCGTTAAAGCTTAGAATAACAAGTGCAAATGGTTAATTATTATTTGTGTTTTGCCTAAGTTACTAATACAAGAACTCACAAAAAGCGTCAAATTGAACAAAAACAATGGCAAATTAAAATTTACATTACGAACGCCGTAGGTGTGATATGTTTGTAGGCGGTGGTGTGAACCACCGTGTTTTGTGAACCACCGTAATTATAAATCATCGTTATTTGTGAACCACCGTAAAATATATCACCACCAAAATAAATCACCATATAAAATGGTGTTGTTTTTATTACAGTTATTGTCCAATTTTTTTTAATATCATGATTTAACAATAGATGTCATCCTTACGAACTTTGATTGCAATAACGTGAAAAATTGTTAATTACTTTATCTGTTTATTAATATTTTTTGATGTATCTTTGGGGGTGAAAAATAAAACCTTATCTGGTTCAAATTTGAATACTCTTCCATTTTTTTCAAGTATTTTTATAAAATATTTCTTTTTACTTTTATTTGGCAATTTGTTAGATATTAGCCAAGGGTTTAATATTTTAAGAATCTTATAGTTTGTATTATGTGTTATGGCAAAATCAGCTAAATTATTTATACTTGAATCTACTTCAATTGTTTTAGTTTTGTATGGATAATATAATTCAACACCTCTAAATCTAAATCCATAATCAATCGGATTTGTCATTACTAATTTTACAGCCAAAATTCTGTATACATATCTTGAAGTTTCTCTATTAAATGCTAAATCATAATAATTACTAATTTTTTGTTTCTTAATTTGTCTATTAAGTTTGCTTGGTCCCATATTATATGCAGCTGCTACAAGAGCCCAACTATTATATCTTTTGTATGTCTTTTTCAGAAGTTTACAAGCAGCCAAAGTTGATTTTTCAAGATTATATCGTTCGTCTACATAAGCATTAATTTCTAAGCCATATTCTTTTCCTGTTCCTTTCATAAATTGCCAATATCCTCTTGCGCCTGCTGGTGAAGTAACTGTCTCTAAGCCACTTTCAGTTATTGCAAGATATTTAAAATCATCATGCAAATTGTTTTCTTTTAATATTTTTTCGATTACTGGAAAAAATCTATTTGCTCTTTTTATATAAAGTAACAATTCCGAATGCCACATTGGAACTTTTAGCAATTCTTTATCTAATGATTCACGGACATCAATATTTTCAATTGGAACATTTTCGCCGGCAAAACTCAGTTTTTTTGGAATTGGAAATGAGTAAATTTTATAATTATTTCTTATTTCGGCTTTATATACTTTATCGTTTCCCAAATCGGTACTCGAAAAACTAAATAGCTTCAATATTACCCATATTACTAATAATGCAATAAATCCATAAAACAGGTTTAACATAACCGGACGTATTGCTATTTTTTGTGAATGTTTTTTCATATAATACATATTTTGAAAAGTTAAGGTCTTCGACCTATTTAATGTTGCTTACGCATTCTTTTAATACTTAGTAATTATCAACTCTATAAAAAAAAAGTGTTAATTTGGTTTCAATTTTACCAAAATTTAATTTTCCCAGAGGCAAAAAACACCATTCTTAATAGTAAAAATCCATGTCGAAATCTTGAAATATTTGTATCACCATATGTCCTTTCTTGATATCTAATTGGTAAATCAATAATTTTAAGATTTAGTTTATATGCACCAAAAATTAAATCGTAGTCACCAAATGGGTCAAAGTCACCAAAAAAATAACGATTATTTGCAAGTTTAATATAATCTTCTCTAAACATGACTTTAGTTCCGCAGAGAGTGTCTTTTATAGGTTGTTCTAAAATCCATGTAAACATCAGGCTGAAAAATTTATTTCCAAGAATATTGAGTGGTCGCATTGCATTTTTCGCCATCGGATATACCAATCGTGAACCATTAATAAATTCACCTTTTCCAGAAGTTAATGCATGATAGAATTTAGGTAAGTCTTCAGGAGGAACAGTTAAGTCAGCATCAAGTATCATCAAAATATCACAAGTTGCCATTGAATATGCTTTGCGTACTGCATCGCCTTTACCTTTACCATCTTGACGTGCTATTTTTATATCATGTGTATTTTCATATTTTTTCTGTATTTCTTGGATTTTTTCCCAAGTGTCATCAGTAGAATTTCCTTCAACAAAAATAATTTCTATATGTTTTCCAAATTTTGGTATACGCAATATTGCATTTTCAATATTTCCGCTTTCGTTGCGCGCAGGTATTGCAATTGTTGTTGAATATTCTATTTTTTTATCTATATTAAAAATTGGTCTTGCAAACACAAAATGATTAAGACACAAACTATTAATAAATGGTAATTTTGCAAAAAATTTATTTAACAAAAAACTTATTATAGGAATATTTATTGGTAAAATAATTCGTCTTGAAGTTCTATAAGTCTCAAAACCTGACAAATATAAAAGATTATTTATATCAGTTATTGATAGCCAGTTTTGTCTTGGACTCTTTTTTTTAATTCCAATAAATTCGCCAAATTTAAGAATAGGTTCCCATAAAAAATTATATGAAGCAATAAATATGCGAGTTTTGGGTGTACAATTTTTCTTTATTGATTCAAATACATCTAACACATTATCAAAATATCCAATTACATTTGAAAAAACTATAACATCAAATTTTTCTTCCAAATTAATGTTTTCAGCATCCATAACAAAAAAATCTATATTTGGATAGTTTTTTTTTGCCTCTTCAATCATTTTTGGACTATAATCTATTCCTACTTTACGTTTTGCTTTAAGTCCAGCAATCGTATCTCCTGTACCACAGCCTACTTCAAGAACTGTTTCATTACTGCTCAAAAAATAATTACTATAATTAATTATATCTTTCCAGTAATATTTAAATCTTTTTTTATAAGTTGAATATTTTGGTGCTAATTTTTCAAAATAATCCAAAAACTTTTGTTTTCTATTTTCTATCACTATTATTTTAATTATGTTTTTAAGACCTATTTTAATGCGTAAGGTCTTCGACCTTTTTAATGTTGCTTACGCATTCTATTAATTTTCTAATAATATGCAAGCTAACTAAATATAAATATCGAAAAACTTCGACCTATTTAATGTGGCTTACGCATTATTGTAAATTACTATCATGTAGTTAATTGTACAAAAACAAATGTTGAAAAACTTTTGTAAGACTACTTAATTAAGTCATCTTTAGTTGATTTTTATCTGATATGTGTTGGGAGCGAAGCGACCAGAACACCACAAAAAAAATTACTACAAACACAATGTTAAGCAAATACATACTCTAATCCTAAAATTGTTATATCATCAATTTGTTCGTTTTCACCTTTCCATTCTATTAAATTGGTTTCCAAAATTTCATTTTGTTCTTTCATAGGTAAGTGCGATATATTTATAATTAGCTCTTTAAATTTTTTGTTTGTATACGTCCTGTTATGTTGTCCTCCAAACTGGTCTTTGTAACCGTCAGAGAAAATATATATCTTATCTTTGTTCTTTAATTGCATCTCATTATTAGCAAAAGGTTTTTCTTTTAGGTAAAAACCTATTGGATTTCGGCTTGCTTTTACTTCAATAAATTCACCATTTCTTATTATCCACAGTGGGTTGTAGGCTCCAGCATATTGCAATATATTTGTATCTGTATTTACTGAACAAAAAGCAATATCGAGTCCATTGTTGTTCTCAGAGCCAAATGTTTTGAACGTTTCTTTTATGCGTTTTCGTAAAAGATTCAAAGCTTCTCCTGGGCTATCCGTTTCTTGCCGTCTTATAATGTCATGTATGTATGTAATTCCAAGCATGGAAATGAAGCCACCTGGAACACCATGTCCTGTGCAGTCAGCTACTGCAAAAATGAGATTATTTTTAACTTTATTAACGTAATAAAAATCTCCGCTTACTATTTCTTTGGGTTTAAATAGTATGAAGTGTTCGCCTGAAAAATAGCTGCTAAAAAGTTCTGTTCGGATTAGCAAAGCCTCCTGAATATTTTTTGCGTAATTAATACTGTCGGTTATACTTTTGTGTTGCTGTTCTATTTCTTCTTTTGCAAGTCCCAGTTCATCAACTGTTACCTGCAATCTCTCTTTTTGTGTATTAAGCAAAGAATTAATTTGAGCTATATCAATACTTTTTTGATCCACTTCAAGGCTTTGGGCAAAAAGCTTCTGGTTCAAAATATCTTGCTCTTTTTTTTGGTCTTCAAGAGATATTTTTAGCTGTCGCTGGTAAATAATGCTTGCCAGTGAATTACATACAGTATCAAAAAAAGCAATTTCATTTTCTTTTATTCCTTTTTCTTTTTTTAGATACAAATTTAAAAGCCCCAAAACTTCGTTACCAAACATTATTGGCTTTTTCATGTGGATATAAGGAATGCTATCGGCTTTTATTTCAAATTTAGACCTAAAATCTCCAATGTATGATTTTTTTTCAGTAATTGCCTGTCCACATATGCATTCACCTGCCATTACCAATGAACAATGCTCTAAACGGTTGTCGCCAATTTTATGTTTTGCAACCATTTCGAGGTTTCCATCATTGTTTTTTAGAAAAATAGCACCCTGAGTTTCTATTGAAAGCCAAGGTATTTTTATTAAAGAATTTAATACATATTGTAAAAATTCATTTAAGGATATTTTCTCGTCAAGTGACTTTTTTATAAGTTCGGATAAAACAATTTTTTCAGCATCAATATTATGTTGTCTTTCTAAAAGAGTATTTTGTTTTTTATATTTTTTGTTAAGAGTTTTGTAATTATTGTTTTGCAGCAATAATTTATCTCTGTTATCAGTAAGTTCCTTTGTTTTTTCCTTAATAACAAGCTGCAAGCTATTTTTGTGTTTTTTGAGTTCGTTCTTAAAATTGAATTGCATTAAATATAATGTAGTTATAACGGATACACTAATTTGCTCAATGCGAGTGTTTGTAACTATCTCCCAGTAGAATAATGAAAAATCTTTGTTTACATTCAGCCCAAAAATATAATTTGTAATAATTAAAATTGGAATGAGAAGTAAAAAATAAAAGACAAAAACATAAAATATCCAAAAAATAATTATGTATAAATTTTTAATTTTACGTTTTATTAGATTGTTGTATATATACCAAGAAATAAACAGAGCAATGGAGTGCATCAGAAATGTAGATAAAAACGAACCGCTTGCTGGAGTTCCAAGTGCGGTAATTAAACTTAACCCAATGATATAGAGAGGATTTGAAAGGTAAAAAAGACTGATTAATAGCGGAACTTCACGAAGGTCAGTTAGGGCTCCTTCCATTCCAGGCAATTGAAACTGAACAAGACCTAAGGTGTATGACAATGCCCCAAATAAAAGCATATATGAAGAATCTTTTATTACAGTATGTTTGAATATATGCTTCATTCTTATTTTAAATATTTTATGTATTTTTTATCTGAAATCAATATATGATTTTGTAGCCAATCTCGTAGGAAATTCATTATATCATATGACAGGCTTACTTCATTTTTTTTGAGTTTTATTTTAAATTTACTTATACTATCTACAAATTCACTATGTTCTTCTATATGCTCTTTTTATGAGAATAGTTAACCTTTTCAAAAAAAAATTCTTCTGTCTGAAAATGAACAACTGTGTATTCTGTTAGTTTATCAATAATCTTACCAAGAGTTTCATTGGCTTTGCCTGCTAAAAACGCTGCATATAGTTCGTTTATCAAATTTATTATTATTTTATGTTGCTCATCAATAATTGAGTTATCTAAGTAATTAACAATGAATAATGGACAATTAACAATTTTGCTTACGCCAGAATTACAGCAAGTTACAACTTTACAAAGTGTCGATTTTATACAATAACCTACTTATAACTAAATTATTAGACCACGTAATTAATTTTGGTTTCATATTTTTTTAAGTTTTGCTTAACAAAATTGAGTTTGTAAGCACCCATACAAAAGTTTTTACCTATTTAGGAATAGGTATTAAATAAATGTCCGTTTTGATAGATTAGTTTGTTATTTTACAACTTACAAAAAGTCGCAAATAGTGAACTATTTAAGACTTTTTTTAAGGTAGTAAAATGACAAAATAATGACGCAAAATAGGGCAGTTATTTGATACCTGTTCCTTAGTATAGAGCTTACTTTTTGAAATACCGTTTATTATATATCTTGCATAAGCAACATTAAATAGGTCGAAGACCTTAATTATTCAAATTATGAAAGTAGCTAAAGCTAACTAATATTATTGTGTGCTATAGTAACACCAAACTTTAGTTTGGTGCTAATCTTATTTTGATTGCACAGGTCGAAAAACTTTTTTGTAGTACTTATTATTCATTTTACAATCAGAAGGTTAAAGCTAAAATCAATTCATCTATTGATAATAAAGATTGTTTGCCTGTATTCATATTTTTTAATTTTATTTTACTTTCGTTAATTTCATCTTCGCCTACCATTGCTACATATTCAATGCCTTTTTTGTTTGCATATATCATTTGTTTTTTAATTTTCGCTTTGTCTGGATATATTTCAGAGTTTATTCCGCTACTTCTGATTTTAGCTAATAATGGAAGACAATGTTTTTCTTCTTTTATGCCAAAATTAACAAACATAAGTTTAGTTGACGAGTTCGATTTTTTTGGAAATAAATCTAAATTACTCATAACATCATAAATTCTGTCGGCTCCAAAAGAAATACCAACGCCCGAAACATCTTTTAATCCAAATACACTTGTTAAATCATCGTAACGACCGCCACCACAAATACTTCCTATGGCATAATCTTTTGATTTTACTTCAAAAATAGCACCTGTATAGTAATTTAAGCCTCTTGCAAGTGTAATATCAAATTCAATTTCGGTATTTAGCTCAAATAATTTAGAATAATCCAGCATTGTTTCAATTTCATCAACCCCTGACAAACCAATATCCGAATCTTGTAAAAATTCTCTCAAACAGTCAATTTTTTGCTCATTAGTACCCGATAAATTAATAATAGGTTCAATAAGTTTTATTGAATCATCTGATATATTCTTTCGCCTAAGTTCTTCATAAACTTTGTCTAATCCTATTTTATCTAATTTATCAATTGCAATTGTTATATCAACAATTTTATCCGATTCGCCAATAATCTCGGCAATTCCTGATAATATTTTTCTATTGTTCAGTTTTGTTATAGTATTAATATTCAATACTGTAAAAACATCACTTATAATCTGTATTAGTTCTAACTCGTTTAAAAGTGAATTGCTACCAACAACATCAACATCGCATTGATAAAACTCTCTATATCTACCTTTTTGAGGTCTATCGGCTCGCCAAACAGGCTGTATTTGGTATCGTTTGAACGGAAAATTTATATCATTTCGGTGTTGAACTACAAAACGTGCAAAAGGAACAGTTAAATCATATCGTAGTCCTTTTTCGCATAGTTGATTTGTTAATTTAGATAAATTTTTATTTATCAAATCATCATTAGTAGTTTTTTTTAAAAAATCTCCAGAGTTTAGAATTTTAAACAAAAGTCGATCTCCTTCTTCGCCATACTTTCCCATCAATGTGGATAGTTTTTCAATTGCAGGAGTTTCAATTGGAAGATAAGCATACTTTTGAAAAATATTACGTATTGAATCAAAAATATAGTTTCGTTTTAAAGTTTCAATAGGTAAAAAATCTCTTGTTCCTTGAGGTATAGAAGGTTTTTGTTTTGTCATTAAATTGTTATATAATAAGTAATGTAAAAAGAATTTATAGTCTTTGAACTTATTTTACACTTTTTCAAACTACTGTCGTATAGTTAATTATAAGCACATTAATAAGAATATTCGTAAAGGCATTTAATAATAACTTTGCCAAAGTTTTAAACTTTGGCAAAGTTCAAGTTTATTTAATAATTATAAAGTAACCTCATCAGCATCATACTCACCATTGGCTAATTGTATTTTTATTTTTGAGAAAGCATCAATTGTGCGTTTGACATGTTCAAGTGTATGAGCTGCAGTAGGTATAAGCCTCAACATGATTGTTCCTTTTGGAACAACAGGATAAACAACAAGTGAACAAAATATTCCATAGTTTTCTCTCAAATCTTTAATTACATTTGTTCCTTGAGCTACATTACCTTTCAAAAATACTGGTGTTACAGGAGATTCTGTTACTCCAATATTAAAACCATTTTCTTTTAAACCCTCTTGCAAAGCTTTTACAACTTTCCATAAATTTTCTTTAAGTTCGGGTTTTGTTTTTAGAAGTTCAAAACGTTTGAAAGCTCCAATTACCATTGGCATAGGTAATGATTTTGCAAAAATTTGTGACCTCATATTATATTGTAAATAGTCTATTATATCTTTTTCGCCCGAAATAAAAGCTCCAATACCTGCCATTGATTTTGCAAAAGTAGCAAAATATAAATCTATTTCATCTTGAACACCAAAATGTTCGCCAGTTCCTGCACCAGTTCTGCCCATTGTTCCAAAACCATGAGCATCATCAACTAATATTCTGAAATTATATTTTTCTTTTAGTTTTATAATTTCTGGCAAATTACCCAAATCTCCTTCCATTCCAAAAACACCTTCGGTGATAACTAATATTCCGCCATTTTGTTTTTCAGCCAATCTTTTAGCTCTTCCAAGTTGTTTTTCAAGGTTTTCTATATTATTATGAGGAAATACAAATCTTTTGCCTAAATGCAAACGAACACCATCAAGAATACATGCATGAGAGTCTGAATCGTAAACAATCACATCGTTTCTATTAACCAATGCATCAATTATTGATACTATACCTTGATAACCATAATTTAAAAGATAACCTCTTTCTTTTTCAACAAAGTCAGCCAATTGCTGCTCTAAATCTACATGATACTTTGTTTGTCCTGTCATCATTCTTGCACCCATTGGATATGCCATACCCCATTCTTTTGCAGCCTCAGCATCAGCTTCTCTAACTTCAGGGTGATTAGCCAAACCCAAATAATTATTCACACTCCATGTTAAAACATCTTTTCCCCTAAATTTCATAATTGGGTCAATTTCTCCCTCTAAAATTGGAAAAATATAGTATCCTTGTCCTACCTTTTGGTATTTTCCTAAATCTGAATTTTGTGATTTTAATTTTTCAAAAAGATCCATGCTGTAAATTTTAATGTTATTTAAATATATAATATCTTGTAAAATCTTTGCTGTTTTATTAACTTGCAAAGTAATAAGTTTTATTTGAACTAAAAAAGTTTATATTTGAAAGTTTTAAAATAAGTAGTCTTACAAAAGTTTTTCGATATTTGTTTTCATAAAATTATTTGTGCTGTAGAAATATACAAAAACGCGTGAGCCATATTAAATAGGTCGAAGACCTTAGTATTAATTTGTTTAATTAAAAGATATAATGAATATAAAAGATTTTTCAAACATAAATAATATTTTTTTTATAGGAATAGGTGGAACAGGTATGAGTGCTTTGGCACAATACTTAGTTGAAACAGGTAAGGACATTAGAGGTTCGGACAGACAGTTTGTTATACAAAACATATCGAATATTAGAAACAAACTTGAAAAAATGAAAATTAAATGTTTTCCTCAAAATGGAGATGGTATAAACTCTGAAACTGATTTAGTTATAGTTTCAACAGCAGTTGAAAAAACTAATATTGAGTATGTAAAAGCCGAAAAGTTAAATATTCCTATTATTATGCGTTCCGATTTACTTAAATTAATAACTGATACAAAAAAAACAATTGCTATTTCGGGTACATCAGGGAAATCAACAACGGTTGCAATGCTATTTCATATTTTACAAAAAGCAAAGCTTTATCCATCTTTAATAACTGGTGCAGGATTAATTGATTTGCAAAAAGGTGGAAGAGAGGGCAATGCTTTTGTTGGAAAAGGAGAATGGTTGATAATTGAAGCTGACGAATCCGATGGCTCTCTTGTAAAATATAAACCTGAAATTGGTGTTATACTAAACATTGAAAAAGACCATAAAGAATTAAGTGAATTAATGCAAATTTTTAAAATATTTAAAAACAATGTCAAAAATAGATTGATTGTAAATAGAAATTGTGTTAGAAGCAAAGAATTATCAGAAAATATTAAATTTGATTTTGGAATAAACAGAAAATGTATGTATAATGGAAAAAATTTTGAACAAAATGGGTTTTCGATTTCTTTTCATGTTAATAATATTAAATTTAATATTCCAATAATTGGAATACATAATATGGAAAATGCAATGGCTGCTATTTCTGTTGCTTCTTATCTAAATATTGATTTGCAAACAATTTCTAAAGCATTAGAATCGTATAAAGGGATTTATAGAAGACATCAGATTATTGGTACGCATAATGATATTACTGTTATTGACGATTATGCACACAATCCAGTTAAAGTAGCGAACTCGATAAAAGCATGTATCAATATGTCTGATAGACTTATTGCGTGGTTTCAGCCACATGGGTTTGTACCAACAAAATTTCTAAGAAATGAATTTGTTGATGAAATATCAAATACATTACGAGATAATGACCAAATTTGGATGTCAGAGATATATTATGCAGGGGGTACAGTAAATAAGGATATTTCGGCTAAAGATTTAATTAATGATATTAAGAAAAAAAATAAAAAAGCTTTTTTTGTTGAAGATAGAAATAATTTTTTTAATATATTGAATAATAAATTAGTAAAAGGAGACATTATATTAATAATGGGAGCAAGAGATTTTTCTCTTAATGAATTTGCACAATCAATATTTAATTCATTAAAAGTGCATTCCTAAAAATTCAAACAGATGAAAAAAAGAATAGAATTAGGATATTCCGATTTTAAAG
>JAOZVK010000544.1 GCA_029938185.1 Bacteroidales bacterium
TTTCATTTTAATTTGCTATTGTTTTTGTTCAATTTGACGTTTTTTGTGAGTTCTGGTTTTAAGTTAGTTGCTTTTTAACCGCAAAGTTACACAAAGTTTGACGCAAAGTTTCGCTAATATTTACTTTAATTCTATGATTAAAACTACCTGAAAAAACAAGACTATCCAACTTCTGACGGGTAGCCCAAATGCATAAGCAACTATAAATAGGTCGAAGACCTTACTTAATTTCTTTAGCAACCGGATTTGAATTAACTATCTTATTAAACATTTTTTTTGGGTAAATAAAAAAATACCAAATAATTAGTGCAATTGATGATAAAATTATAGCTATTCTAATTATTTCGGGTGATTGTGTATATCTGGTTACAAATCCCTCTAAAAAACCTGCAATAATAAACACAGGTATTAGACCAATTATTATTTTTATTCCAGTCTTAACAGCTATTTTGAAAGATGTAATTCGTGAATAAGTACCTGGAAATAAAATACTATTTCCAAGTAATATTCCAGCTGAGCCTGCTACAATAATTGCAAATATTTCGAGAGTACCATGTATCCATATACTTAGGATAGATTCATACAAAACATCATGTTTGTAAAAAAAATATTGAAAACTACCAAGCATTACACCATTAAAAAAAAGAACATATGATGTACCAAGTGAAATAAAAATTCCAAAAACAAAAGCAATAAATGAAACCCTAATATTATTTATAGTAATTCCAAGAAACATTTTCATTTCTGTTGCCGATTTGTAAACAGCCATAGGATCACCTTTTTCAATATTTTGTAATGTCATATTTACATACAAATCACCTAATATAAGACGAACAAAGCTATCGTCGTTGGCTGTTGATATAACACCAATTAGAATTGAAATAAAAAATATTATAAAAGAGTACAATAAATATTTTCTTGATTTGTAAATAATAATAGGGTAATCTATTGACCAAAAACTATATATTTTACTACTCTTTTCTTTTTTATTTTTATAAATTAACTGATGAGCTTTAAAAGCTAATGAATTAAGATAAATTGTTATTTTACTTTTAGCATAGTAAGTTCTTGAATATGATAAATCGTCAGTTATTTGCATAAACAACTCAGCAAGTTTATCTGGTTCCATGCCTTTATTATTATCCAAAACTTGTTCAAATTCTATCCATTTATCTTTGTTTGCATTTATAAATTTAATTTCTTTCACAAATAGTTTTTTTAATTAATTTTGCACCTATTTATTTTTGTACAAAAATAATTATTATTATTAACAAAAAGATATTATTTAGGTCTGCTACCTGTTTAACATTGCTTACGCATTCTATTAATATTCTAATAATGTGCAAATCATAAGTCTCTTTAGTATTATTTAGACAAGATTTATATGTTTATAATATCCTGTTAATCATATGAATACTGTTAAATTATTACATTTATAAACTTAATATATGTATTAAAACACTACTTAATATATTTTAATGGAAAAACTTGGAATACAAACAACTCAAAATGTTTATATAGAGCATCAGATTGCAAATTTGGGTGATAGATTACTTGCTCAACTTATTGATTTATTTATTAATGTGTGCTATTTGACATTAATTATTTTTTTTTCTTCAATTCTAAAATTACAAGACTACGCTATTATAATGCTATTATTAATTCCAATGTTTTTTTATAGTTTTTTGAGCGAGTGGTTTTTTAATGGGCAAACTGTTGGTAAAAAAATATTAAAAATAAAAGTTGTAAAGTTAGATGGTTCTGCACCTTCAATTTTAAGTTATTTTTTGAGATGGATTCTGAGAATTGTCGATATATGGTTTTTCTATGGATCTATTGCTATCATAACTTTTTTTGTTAATGGAAAAGGACAAAGAGTTGGCGATATAGCAGCAGGCACAACTATTGTTAAAACAAATAGAAAAATAAGTCTAAAAGATTCAATATATCAGGAGCTTCCTGATAATTATGATATAAATTTTACAGAAGTAAACTTACTTAGTGAAGCTGACATAAACACAATAAGTGAAGTTATAAAACATTATAAAAGAAACAAAACAAATCAATCTAAGGATTTATTAGAAAAAACTAAAAATAATGTTGAAGAAAAAATGCTTGTAAAAAGTAAAATGTCATCAATAGATTTTTTAAATGTAATTTTGAAAGATTATAATTATATAAACAAGCATATCTAAATTACATTTTTTTTGCATAAGCAAGATTAATAGGCTCTAAAGTTTAAGGTTAGAAATTCTTTTTTATAAATTCTTTTACTGATTTTATTGATTTGTCTGACTCTTCAACAAAACCCATATGACCAGAGTTCTCTAAAACTACAACTTCATGTTTTTTGGGCATTTCTAGTTTATCAAGAATACTCATTGGTATAAAATTATCTTTTTTTCCAATAATATATAGAAATGGGATACTTGCTTTTTTCAAAATACTACTTCTATCTTTTCTAATTTTCATTCCATTGATAGCCGATGCTATACCTCTGTTTTGAGTAGTTTTGGCTATTGTTTTGCTTATTAGTATATCATTTTTAAATTTCTGAATATTGTCGGCTGCAAATGTTTTGGGGACATGGATACTATATAATTTTGATTTTTTACCTTGATTTACTAAAACAAGTTCTCTGTTTCTATTTTTAATTTTTTCATCTGAATCTGAATAAGGTGATGAGTGAAATAATGAAAAACCAGACAACCTATTACCAAACTTCTCCAAGTAGGCTAATGCTACATAGCCTCCCATTGAATGTCCTATCATAAAAACATTTTTAACATTTTCTTTTTCAAGAACTGCCTCAACTGCCTCAGCCATAAGTTCCATACTATGAGTTTTATTTGAAATAAGGCTTTTACCATGCCCTAGCAAATCAATTGAAATTACTCTATAATCATTACTCAATTCATATGAAAAATCACCCCAAACTTTTGATGATTCAATATATCCATGAAGAAGTACAACAACAAATCCTTCTCCTAAATCAGAATAGTTTACAATTTTATTATTAAAAAGTATAGTTTTTTCCATTATATTGATAAGTTATTGTGAATGTTAATTTTGTAATAATACAAAAAAAAATTAATTTGTAAAAGTAAAAAATAATATTAATTGCCAAAATGATAATTATAAAATATCATTTATTGAGTTTTATAATTTCTAAGCAATATCGAAATCTAATTTATCTTTTTGTACTTTTTTTAAATTTATCGCTACTAAATAATATGAGTCATCAATCCATTTTTTTATAAGTTCTGGTTTAATTGAACCATCAATTTTTATAGTATTCCAGTGCTTTTTGTTCATATGGTAACCAGCTGATACAGACTGGTATGTTTCTCGTAACTCAATTGCTTGTTCAGGTTTGCTCTTTAAATTTATTCTCAATTCTCCTTCAAGATTGGCTAATGCAAACATTTTGTCAAATACTTTCATTACAAGAGTCGTTTTATTAAATGGAAAACTTTCGTTTACCTCCTTTTTTGATAAACAATATTCTCTAAAAAGTTCAATATTCATTTTTTTTGTTTTGAAAAAATTTTAAATTAAGGTCGCTCACCTATATTAGTACGCGTCCATAAAATCAGCAATTTTATAGGTCATGCCTGGGCTTATAAAAATAAATAAATTACAACAATATTATTAGTTCTAATTTTATTCTTTTTTTTATTCTTACGAATGTATTTACACATAGGGCGTTGCCCCATGTTAATGCTTATGCCCTTTCAGGGCAAAAAAACTTA
>JAOZVK010000545.1 GCA_029938185.1 Bacteroidales bacterium
AATGATTTAATAGTTTAATTATCAAATAGTTTTAAGTTCGTAAAGTAGAAATAATTGAAACATTTAATAAGCAAGTAAGTAGCCTATACTAAAAAAGGTTGAAAACTTATCTTTCCAAAAGTTTTAATAACTATGATATAATTGACAATACAATAGTTTAAAATTAACCCTAATTGAGTATAACAAAAGTTTTTCGACATTTATATTTTGTTAAATTGCATATTAATAGAATGTATAAGCAACATTAAATAGGTCGAAGACTTTTATAAAACTAAAACGTGGCAAATAAGAATAAAAAAAAGGAATACAAGTCAAAAGATAATTCAAAAAAATATAAAAATAAAAAATTCCAAAATAATGACTTGTTTCAGAAAATTGAGAATCTTTTTAATGATAAACAAAAACTTATATTTATTGTAATATTTTCATTATCAACTGTATTTAGTTTACTATTATTTGATATGAAGGTTAGCGTTGGAGGAGACGATGCTGCATATATTATAAGAGCTCACGATTTTGTTAATAAATTTTCATATCCTTCTTTTCAAGGAGCTTTATATCCTTTTATTCTAAGTGTAGTTATTTTGATATTTGGTATTAGTTTACCAATATTAAAATTTTTGTCTATTATTTTCATAACTGCTCATTTCTATTTTTTTTACAAAGCTTTTAAAGATAATATACCAAAATTTATACTATTTCCAGTTTTATTGATAATTTCAGTAAATGCATATTTGCTTTACTATGGAAGTCAAACATATTCCGAAGCATTATTTGTTTTTGAACAAATGCTACTTTTTTACCTGTTTTTCAGATATTTTATTACTAATCAAAATGAAACTAACATTAAAAACGATTACCCTAAATTTATAATATTAGGATTAGTTCTTTTTGTTATGGGCTTAACAAGAAGTGTAGGCTATGGTGCATTTTTGGTTGTTTTATTATATTTTGTAATTCAAAAGAATTGGAAATCAATCATATACACTTCAGCCAGTTTTTTTACTCTTGTTTTTTCGTGGGAGTTTTTGAAAAGAATAATATGGGGAGTGGACAAAATACAATTTTCGGCACAAAGTTCAACTTTGCTATATAAACACCCATACGACAAAACAAAAGGAAAAGAGGATATTTTAGGTTTTGTAGAACGGTTTATTGATAACTCAAACATATATATATCAAAACATATATTTACATTTATGGGGCTGAGAGCCGAAAGAGCCGAAATAGTTCCAGTATTAACAATTATAATGTATGCTTTGTTTTTTATAGCAATAATTTGGGCTTTCCGAAAAAATAAATATCTACTGTTTACAGGTATATATCTTAGTGTTATGCTTGGAATTACATTTGTAATGCTTCAAAAACTTTGGGATTCATCAAGGCTAATGATACCTTTTTTTCCACTAACATTGTTGTTTGTTTTTAGTGGAATATATTATTCACTTAAAAATATCAATAAATTAAAAAAATATCAAATACTTTATCTTGCAATTGCAGGAATATTGTTTTTTACAACATTTAGAGTTACAACAGGCAAGGTACAAGTGCAAAGAAAAATACTACAATCAAATTTAAGAGGTAATATGCTTGCTGGTTTAACTCCCGATTGGACAAATTATATAAATATGTGTAAGTGGGCTGCAAAAAATATTCCTAAAGAGCATCAAGTTGCTTGTCGAAAACCAAGTATTGCATTTATTTATACAAGTAAAAGATATTATGGTATATACAAACTACCATCAAACAATGCCGATTCGTTATTACAAAACTTAAAAGACAATAATGTACGATATGTAATTATGGCAAGTCTTAGAAAATATGAAACTCACAAATCTAAATTTACAATAAATACTATTAAGCGATATTTGTATTATATTCAACAAAAATATCCTGAAAAAATAAAAGTTGTACATCAAATTGGCAGAGAAGAACCTGCTATTTTATTCGAAATAAAATGAGCGAAAAATTTAAAATATTAGCAAAATTAAAAGAAACTAAGATTCATACTGAGTTTGAATTTTTGAGTTCAAGAAGTGGCGGTGCAGGAGGTCAGCATGTTAATAAAGTGAATACAAAAATCGAATTAAGATTTGATATAAAAAAATCTAACTTTTTAAGTATAGAACAAAAAGAGATTTTATTAGATAAACTTTCTGGAAAATTAACTAATGAAGGAGTACTACAAATAGTTTCTCAAAAAGAAAGAAGCCAACTTCAGAATAAAAAAAAATGTATTGTGAAATTTTATAATCTTATAGCTATAAACCTAATAATACCCAAGAAAAGGTTAAAGAAAAAAGTATCAAAAAAATATAAATTAAAAAGATTAGAAAATAAAAAGTACCTATCAAGTAAAAAAATACTACGAAAAAAAATTGATGAAGCTTTCGATTAAGGTCTTCAATCTGTTTATTATTGATTATGCATAATATTATGTAATCAATTTTATTTTTAGAAACTCTTGTTTATCAACAAAAACATATCAGAAAAGTAAGTAAAAAGCTGAAAATTTGCTTACACCAAATAAACAGTATAATATAATAAATGAATGTGTAGTTTTTATATAGCTAAGGTCTAAAATGTAGTTGTTTTTTTTAAAAACTAATAACATACTGTTTTTTTACGTTTATTTTAAATAATTGATGATAATGGACTAAGAAGATAGTTCTATTATTTGGGTAAAAGCAACATAAATAGGTCGAATACCTTAATAAAATTATTTACGTATGAAAAAAATATATATATTAATTCTATTGTTGATTTTTTTGTTTAGTCAAAAATCATATTCCCAACAAGAAATATGGACAGTAGGAACAGCAAAAACAATTCCTAAAAAAAACCTTGATTTAAGTGTATTTATGCCATTAAGATATGGTATAACTAATACATTAGAAGTTTTTGGTCAGCCATATGCTTTTTTAATATTGCCAAATGTTAATATAAAAAAAATGTGGCTTGACAAAGAATGGAAAATATCAACTGTTCATGGATTAAACTATCCTACCATTTTTTTACGAACGATACGAAAATTTGATATTGAAAAATCAATTCCAAGAGACACAGCAGTCCCACAAATTGTAGCATTTAGAAATGAAATTTTATTCAGTAAAATGTTAAAAAAAAAAACATCATGTAACCCTTCAAATTATCTATTAACAATAAAACTTGGAGCTAAGTTTGCGTATAAATCCGAAAAACCCAGATTTTTACCAATATTAAGACCTGTAATATTTCAAGAAACATCAATTTACCATGATAACATTTTATTGTATATTGGTGTCGATTTAGATGGACATATTGATGAAACATTAGATTTTACACTTGATTTAGATTTTCAGTCAGTAGGAGTTGATATGAAATACTGGGCTATTCAACATAAAGGGCTATTGCGATGGCACGCAGGCAAAAGAACAACAATAGTTGTAGGTTATTTGGCTTCATACGGCAACTATCCTGATAAAAATAGAGTCTATATTATGCCTTTAATTGATTTAATTTGGAGATTTAAAGCTAAACGTGGAAAAGAATTAAAATTATTTGAAGAATAAGGTCTTCGACCTATTTAATGTTGCTTACGCACTATATATAATAAGCTGTATTTTAGGAAATAAAAATAAATTATGCTTGTAATATTAGGTTGCCCATCAGAAGTTGGACTGTCTTGTTTTTCAAGTAGTTTTAATCATAGAATTAAAGATTAGCAAAACTTTGCGAAACTTTGCGTCAAACTTTGTGTAACTTTGCGG
>JAOZVK010000546.1 GCA_029938185.1 Bacteroidales bacterium
TTGAACCATTGAACCATTGAACCATTGAACCATTGAACCATTGAACCATTTAAAGTATACACAACTATACTTTTATAAAACTACATATATGAAAATTGCAATTATAGGTTATGGAAAAATGGGCAAAGAAATAGAAAAGATTGCTCAAAATCGTAATCACGAAATAGTTATGACTATTGATATTAATGATGTTTTAGATATTGAATTACTAAGTAAATGCGATGTAGCCATTGAATTTACAAATCCTAAATCAGCATTTAATAATTATCTAAAATGTTTTGAAGTAAATATTCCTGTAGTTTCAGGAACTACTGGATGGCTGGATAAGCTTGATTATGTAAAATATGAATGTTTGAATAATAATAAAACTTTTTTCTATGCATCAAATTTTAGTTTAGGAGTAAATCTTTTTTTCAAACTAAACAACTATTTAGCAAAGATAATGAACCATTATAGTAATTATTCAGTTGATATTACAGAAGTTCATCATACACAAAAACTTGATGCACCTAGTGGTACAGCGATTAGTTTGGCAGATGACATTATAAAAAATATAGACAGCTTATCGAAATGGGAAGAAAATATTAATCAAAATAAAAATTCAATACCTATAAAATCAATCAGAGAGGGTGATGTCAAAGGAACTCATATAATAAAATACGAATCGGATATTGATTTTATTGAAATAAAGCATTTTGCAAAAAACAGAAAAGGATTTGCTCTTGGTGCAGTTGTTGCTGCTGAATATGCCGCAAAAAATCAAGGTTTTTTACAAATGACTGATTTGATTGGTAGTATAAATTAAGTGTTGTGGCTTGATAGTGGGCTTATAGAAATTAATAAATTACAACAATATTATTAGTTCTAAGGTCTTCGACCTATTTATAGTTGCTTACACATTAATACAAAGATGACTTAATCGGTAAGTTATGAATAGGTGAATGTTGAAATTTTTTTGTAACAGTACTTAAACATTCTACATTTAATATTCGATATAAATCTTTCATTTTAATTTGCCATTGTTTTTGTTCAATTTGACACTTTTTGTGAGTTCTGAAGCCACGCCGACAGTAAACGTTTATGTTATTGATTTTTAGTTATAACTAATAAATACAACGAAAAACTATGTAAACAAACAAGAATATGCGACATGTTTCAAGCCACAACATTATTTCTTTAAAAACTAATTTCTCACAACAAAAAAGTAGCTTAACAAAAGTTTTTCGACATTTGTTTTTATATAATTATCTACATGACAATGTTTTACAAAAACACGATAGCCACATTAAATAGGTCAAAGTCCTTACTTGACTTCCTCAGATATAATAATATAAAAAATTCCTCTTCTAGAAATAAATTTACTATTAATGAATGGCTGTTTTATTGCAAAATATGAAACTTTGTTTTTTCTTTCTACCCTATAAGTAAAATTATTACGTAAACTATCGCTAGTAATAATTTCGCCTAAATAGTTTAGCATATTTACATAATTTTTTAATGTTTTCTTATCTCTCGAAACTATTCCAAATGAGTTACATACACCTCGTTTTCGTTCAATCTCATATGTGTAGTACGGATATTGATGATTTGTTTTACAAATAAGAATAATACTATTATTATTTATAGTATCTGCTTTAACATTGTACTCACTTCTAAGATTAAAAAAACTTGTTATATATGACTGTGAATGTCCAAGTAAATTGTATTGTGCACTACTTGTGGAAACCTCAAGTAAAAAAATAAAAATCAATATATATCTCATGGCTAATCTATATGTAACTAAAATCTACGACCTATTTAATATTGCTTTTGCATAATATATTAATATACAACTTTACATTAAGTAAATATACTTATATTTTTATACTATTTTCATATAATATTGTATATTTTTTAATATTATTACTATAAAAACAAATAGTTAAACCTATCTGTTAATAATCCATTAATCTTTAGGGATTTAAATATATAAAATATTTTTTTAAATTTTTTAACAAAAAAATTTAAAGTGTATTAAAATATAAACTAATAATATCGTTTTTTATTTGAATTATGTTTAATATACTTAAACAAATGTTATATGTACTTAAATTGTTCTAAAATTATACCTATTGATTTTCAAAAATAGATTAAGTTATAATTTGGTTCAGCAGGTTTCATACAAATTTTATGAGTACGCAATTAAAAAAAGGCTCTAAGAGCCCATAATTTCATGCCCAAATTTAATTAGTAAATTTGCTGCCATAATATTTCTAGTATTGGCATTTGCTCTTGCATCGGATATAGGTTTAAATTCATTTAATAAAATATCTTTGGCAACATTAATATTTTCATTATTAAACTTTTTTCCTTTTAGATAAATTTCTGTATCCTTTGCTCTTTTAACCATCTCTGCCATTCCTCCATATACAATTGATATATTTTCTATTGTATTTTTATTTAGTTTTAAACTAAAAGCTGCACTAATGGTCGATATATCAAGGTATTTTCGTTTCGACACTTTATATGATTTAATTATAGTATGTTTTTTTTCAATTGGTATTTCAATAGCTTTTATAATTTCATTTTGTTCAATTAGTGTTTTTCTATATCCAATTATAAAATCATATAATGCCACTTTTCTATCTCCATTTTTGCTAAGTAAAATCATATTAGCATTATATGCTATTAATAAAGGTAATGTGTCGCCTATTGGAGATGCTGATGCAATATTGCCACCCAATGTAGCCTTATTTCTTATTTGTAATGAGCCAAATACTGATAAAATATTACTAAGTGCTGGCAATTGGTTTTTAAAACTAAGTCTAATTGACTCTAAATCTAAACCTGCTCCAATTATTATTGCTTTGTTTGATATGCTATATTGCTTTAATTCAGCTATATTAGATATATCAATTAAAGTATTGGAGTCACTTTTTGTTTTTTTTGTATTCAAGCAAACATCTGTTGCTCCATTGGTAATGGTTGAATTAGGATATCTTTCTTTTAAATTTAAACATTCTGAAATTGAATATGGAATATAATATTTTTGTTTTTTGTGGATTAATTCAATATTACTATTGTTATTAATTTTTGAGATTTTTTTCTTTGTTTCTTCTTCATTTTTATCAAATAAATCAAGGTATATGTTTTCTAAAGATATTTTACTTGATTTTATAATAGATTCATAACCTGTACATCTACATAAATTTCCAGCTAATGAATTTTTTATTTCATTAATACTTGCATTTTCTTTTTTCTTGCTTAGTGCAAAAACTGACATAATAAATCCAGGTGTGCAATATCCACACTGACTACCATCATTTTCTACAAATGATAGCTGAATTGGATGCAGTTTATTAAAACTGCCTAAATCTTCAATAGTTATTAATTGTTTTCCATGCAAAAAAGGTAAAAATATAAGACAAGAATTATATGCTTTATATATTAGAGTATCATCAACATCAAGTTCGGCAATAACTATTGTACATGCCCCACAATCTCCTTCAGCACAGCCCTCTTTTGTTCCTTTTCTGTTTGGCAAACTACGTAGATAATCTAAAACAGTAGTCTCGGGATTATATTCATCAAAATCAATTTGTTTTATTTTATTATTTAGAATAAATGATATTTTATTTTTTAACATATTTTTATAAAATATTTATATTATAATATTGAATAATAATAGTTTAATACTTTTGATTTATGAAAAGTCGGCTACACGTATAGTATTGGACATTATTTTATTTTTTGACAGGATTTACAGGA
>JAOZVK010000547.1 GCA_029938185.1 Bacteroidales bacterium
AATTTGTGATAATCAAATGTTTAATATCATTATTTTGATTGTTAATACGCTCTTGCAGATAATACAATAAAATTTGATACATTGATTTTACTTGCAAATTTTCTTTAGTTATCATTTCTCGGCTGTCGGGTGCTTTTGTCTCAATAATAACTCCAAGCTTACTTTTATTAGAATTTTCAAGGTGAATTACAAAATCCAAATTCCCTTTGGTATTAATTGCATTATTATTGTAAAAAGTTTTTTTTAAGAAATCACGAAGTAAATATTTTAAATGTTCTTCATACTCTTTGTTGTCTATACCATCTGTGAAATTTTCTAACTGAGTGGAAAAATTCTCTAAATCAGAAAATTTTATTTTTCGATTTTTGTATATTTTATTTATTTGATCTTCTTTTTTTTTCATTTTTCTACTCGGTATTTTTTACAATTAAACTAAATTATAAGTAGTCTTACAAAAGTTTTTCAATATTTGTATTTTGTTAAATTACATATTCTTTGGGTGTTAATTGAATGCGTAAGCAACATTAAATAGGTCGAAGACCTTAAATTGCTGCTGCAATAGCCATTTGTCCCAAAGCAATGCCACCATCATTTGGCGGAATTTTACTTTGTAAATATATATTATATTTATGTTTTATTAATTTATTTTCAATATTTTCGCTAATATATTTGTTCTGAAAAGTACCACCCGACATTACAATATTTCTAATATTTGTTTCTTTACTAATAGAATTTATTGTTTCAAATATAACAGAAATTATTGTATTATGAAATTTCGCAGATATTATTGAAGGCGAAATATTATTGATAACATCTATTACAATTTGTTTTATAGTATCTTTAAAAGATATTTTTGTTTCATATATTTTATAATCATAATAATCCTTACAATTACAATCAATAATTGATTCAAGGCGCATTGGAGCTTCGGCATGAAAGCTTGATTTTTGGCATAATCCAATAATTGAAGCCACAGCATCAAACAACCTTCCGGCACTTGATGTTAGCGGCGAATTTATATTCTTATCAATAGCTTGTTTTAGTATTTTTAATTTTGCTTTTTCAATATTTTGTAAAAAAGGAAGTTCTAAATCAACAAAATCATCTCCATATGCACTATATAAATATGAAACTGCCATACGCCAAGGTTCTTTTGCAGCTCTATCTCCTCCAGGCATATGTATATATTCAAAATGTTTTTTTCTTGAATATTTTTTATAGTCACATATCATAAATTCTCCACCCCAAATATTTCCATCATCTCCATAGCCTGTACCGTCAAAACTAACTCCTATTACTTTTTCGTTAATATTATTTTCTGCCATACAAGAGGCAATATGAGCATGATGATGCTGAACTTTAATCAATTGAGCATTTTTATTTTTTGATTTTAATTTATTATATAATTCGTTTGCATATCTTGACGATAAATAATCGGGGTGCATATCGCAAGCAATAATATGAGGATTCAGTCTAAAAATTTTTATAAACTTATCAATTGTTTCGGTATAGAAACTATAAGTTTCAATATTTTTTAAATCTCCAATATGCTGACTTAATATTGCAAGATTATCTTTTCCGATAGCAAAACAATTAACAAGTTCGGCACCTGCCGCAAATATTCCTTCAACATCAAACTTCAGTCTTATTGGTTCGGGTGTATACGAACGTGACCTTCTCAGTAATCTTGCTTTGTTATTAATAATCCTAACTACTGAGTCATCTGTACGGTTGCATATTTCTCTATTATAGGTTATTATAGCATCAACTTTGTTTTCAAGCTTTACAATATCATTGTTATCAATTATTATTGGTTCATCAGAAATATTTGCACTGGTAAGAATAATAGCTGGTTCGTTTATTGTCTCAAAAATCAAATAATGCAATGGCATATATGGCAACATTGCTCCGATAGTATCTAAACTGCTTGTGATTTTGCTTGCAAGATTTTTCTTTTTCTTTAGCAAAACAATTGGTCTTCTCCATGAACTAATAATATTTTTTTCGATATTGTTTATATATGCATATTCACTTAATGTTTGTAAATTTCTAAACATTACTGCAAAAGGTTTTTTATCTCTGCTTTTTAGTTTTCTTAAATTATCTACTGCAATATTGTTTGTTGCACTACACATCAAATGAAAACCACCAATTCCTTTTATTGCAGCTATTTTATTTTTTTTTATAATATTTTTTATTTCTAAAATTATTTCATCAAGTTCGAAAAGTTTTTTATTTTTACCATACAATGTATATACAGGACCACACGAATTACATGCAACAGGCTGTGCATGAAATCGTCTATCTAAAACATTTGTATATTCAGAATTACACTCAGGGCACATTTCAAACTTATTCATGCTTGTTTTTTCTCTATCGTATGGTAGGCTTTTAATTATTGAAAAACGAGGACCACAATTAGTACAATTAATAAAAGGGTAGTTAATTCTGTGTTTTTGTTTTTTCATATCGTCTAAACAATTATCACAGACGGCAATATCGGGACTTATTTCTGTAATTTTATTTGATTCGTTTATACTTTTTTTAATAACAAAATCATTATGTTTTTTAAACTTTATTTTTTTAGTTTCAATAGTGTTTATATGTGATGCCAATGGTGCTTTTTGTTTTATTGATTTTATAAATTTCTGTAAAGTATTATTATCACAATTCACCTCTATAACTACACCATTGTTGTTGTTAGAAATATTTCCATTTAATGAAAAAATATTTGCTGTTCTATAAATAAAAGGTCTAAAACCAACGCCTTGAACCAAACCTTTGATTTTTATTTTAAAATTATAAATATTCAAATTATTATTTTTATTTACAAACATTTTTATAAAAAATTTTGGTTCTATAAACCTCTAAATCATTAATTGTTATTTAAGGTATTCGACCTATTTAATATGGCTTATGTGTTCTTAACTTTTATAAAATTTGGTGTTTTCTCAAAAGTTAGTTCTGTTTATTTGCTATAACATTCTTGTTAAGTAGGTAGATAAGCACCCATACAAAAGTTTTTACCTATTTAGTATAGAGCTTAGGCTGCCCCGTAATAAGCAAAACGAAATGTGGGGAATACAAGTAATAATTTAGCAATTTTGTTTGTAGCTTCTCTACGCTAAGTTATTGCTATTTCGAAATCAAAATATAATTTATATAAACTATTATATTCATCTTTGTGTTCATCAATTCCTTCAATAGAATCAAGGTAGGCTCTCAATAAACGATATTCCTCTTCATTTCGTATTTTAGCACGTTCTCCAATTTTTTTTGCTTTTTTTATTAGCTTTTTATCTGTATCAAAAAGGTCTTTTCCAAAACGTTTTTTTAATCGTTGGTTTAACTCTTTAAAAAGTTCGCTAGGCAAATCCTGCATATCAGAATTCATGTCATTGTATGCATTTTTTGCACCAGACAATATGCCAAACTTACGTCCTGTTTCAATATCTTCTCTTAATACTTCTGTCCCAAGCATTTTATTATCCTCCATAAAATTGCATATTTCCAAAAGCCAATCACAAATAAAATTAAGTTCCGATTGCTGGTTTTTAGTTAATTTTCTTTTTTTCATGGAATTAAATTTTTAATAATTGACTCATTATTAACAAACTTATTTATTCATTTTTTGTTTGTCTCAATATAAAATCAGCTATAGACTGGGCTTATAAAAATTAATAAATTTCAACAATATTATTAGTTCTAATTTTATTCTTTTTTTATTGTGTTGCTTTTGCCCT
>JAOZVK010000548.1 GCA_029938185.1 Bacteroidales bacterium
CTAATTTTATTCTTTTTTTTATTGTATTGCTTTTGCTTTCAGGGCGTTTTTGTTTACGAATGCATTTATACATAGGGCGTTGCCCCATGTTAATGCTTATGCCCTCAGGGCTAAAAAACTTACTAACGAAATAAAAGAACATTTTAGGAACTAATAAAAAACTTAAATAAGCTATTTTTGCTCGTATTTTTATAAGACCAGCTCTATACTAAATAGGTAAAAACTTTTGTATGGGTGTTTATTGTACAATTTATGAAACTAATGTATTAAGCCCCTAAATTGATTAAGTTTATAAATGTAATAATTTGACATGATTTACATGATTAACAGGATATTTTAAACATGTAAATCCTGTAAATCATGTCTAATACTAAAGAAACTTATGAATTGTTACACTAATAATATTTAAAGGTATAACAATTTTATTTTTTAACAAAACAATATTCTGTCTTTTGTTTTATTAAAACAAAAATTTATTATGAGTTAATTAATAAGTTTAATGTGTGGTAAAAAATTATTGTGAATAAGTAAATATAGGGCTTATTTACAATAGTAACCTATGGTTTATGAAAATTTCAAAAAAAGCCTTTGAAGAGTTTTTCAAATTCCACTAAAACTAATATTTTCGAACAATAAACTAGGTTGTTGCCAAGCCGAAAACTCAAACTTATCGTTTCCTATTTCAATAAGTTTGTTCCAAAACTCTTTAGAATTACCCGAAATATTCATTTCGCTTATAGGTTGAACTTTAATACCATTCTTAATTAAAAAACCTGATATACCAAAAGAAAAATCACCAGTTGTAGTATTTGAGTTGCCACCTAAAAAGCCTGTAACCAAAATTCCGTTGTCCATATAATTACATAATTGTCCCAAATTCATGTTTCCAACAGTAAATTCTAAATTTGATGATGAACCACCGTTAGGATACATATTCAGTTTTTTACCATAATAATTATTTATATAATATGATTTAAGTATCCCATTTTCAATTACCGTTCTTTTTTTTGAGGCAATCCCTTCATTATCATAAAGTTTTGATGCGAAACCTGAAATTACAAACGGGTTATCAATTATTGTTAGTTTTTCAGATGCTATTTTTTTATTTAACATATTTTCGAGATATGAGCTTTTTTGTTGTAACAATTTACCACTCAAAGGAGACAGCAGCATTGACACCAATTTACTTGAAGCTCTATTTTCAACAATCATATTATATGTGTTCGATTTTATTTTTTTTTGCCCAATTTTTTGTAAAGCTCTATTGGCTGCATTTCCACCAATATATTTATTCGAAGGTAATTTATTGTAAAATAGACTTTTGGACATAAACCAATCTTCAGGTCTTGCATCATTGTCTTTTACTGAAACTTCGGCACTTGTTATATATATAGTAGCTTTTTTTTCTGCTTCAAAACCATTGCTATGTACTTTTGCTGACGAATATATAGTATCGTAGTAAGTAGCTGCTGAAGATACTATTTGTTTACTATTTATTTTTGTTGCTTCTATAATTTCATTAATTTGCTCAATTCGTTTTTCCGATTTGATATTTTCATAATTTTTATCAAACTGTTTTAAATCTAAATCAAAATTTGTTGGATAATACTTTTTTTCAGGTAATGCTCGAAATTTATCTTTTGATAAAAAATTTGTAGCCAAAACAGCTTCCTTTATAAATTTTTCTAAGCTTACTATATTTAGATTATTTGTCGAATGATTTGAATATTTATTATCAGTATATATACTTATTGAAAGTGAGTTTTGAGTTGATTCTTTCAATTTTTCTAACTCACCATTTCTATTAACTATTTCGATACTGCGTTTATTTACTACATTAACTGATGATTCGTTAGCTCCATATTTTAAAGCTTTATCAATAGCCCATTTTGCAAGCTCAACTTTTAGTAATTTTTTGTGTTTAGTATTCATATTTGTAAATTAATTTAGTCAAATAATAAATTTAATATTCATCAATTCCTAAGTAATTAAATGCGTCTATAAGCTCATTATATATTTTTGTGCCTGTATTGACCAATTTATAATTTACTTGATGTCCGTTTGAAATCAAAGCACAATTAATACCAATAGTTTTTGCAACTTCAAAATCATGGGTAGTGTCACCAATTAGCAGAATGGTATTTGGATTTATTTTGTTACTGTTTATAAAAGCTTTAGCATTTTCGATTTTGCCTTCGGCATAATGATTGTTCAAACCAATTATTTCTTCAAAATAATCGTATATTTTATAGTGTTTAAGCTCTTCAATTAAATGCGATTGTTGTCTTGCAGATAAAACATACTGCTTTATTCCTAAGTTACTTAATTCTACTATAATATCCTTAACTTTAGTGTGTAAATCACACTCGTATCTTCGTTTGTTATAAATATCAATAAATTCAGTTCCAACAAGTTCAAATGACTCAATTGAATAATCGAATCCAACTTTTTTGTAATAATCTTTTACAGGAAAATCAAATTTTTCTTTGTAATCGTTAAGATTCAGTTGTTTTAAATTTCGTTTTTTCAACATTTCGTTTATAATATCTACACAAAGTGTAACATCATTAAACAATGTACCATTCCAATCCCAAACTATGTGATTATAATTTTTCATATATTAATATTGTGGCTCTTCAAGCCTTTTAATGTTGCTTACGCCTGATAACTTAACCGTTTATACTAAATTAGGTTAAGAATTTTACTTCTATTAAATCTTTTTATATTATTATTCAATATTTTGTATATACTCTAAACGGTTATAATTTTAACATTAATAAACTATTATCAATTATTAATCAAACTATTGTACCATTGTATCATTGAATAATTGTACCATTTAAAGTGTATGATAATCAATTAATTAAATAAATTTTTTATTTTTTTTGCAAAAGAAGCTTGAGTTTTTCTTTTAACAACCCTATTTTCAATACTATAATTTGATTCTTGATTTTTATTAATAATTTGCCATATTTTGCTCCAACCAATAAAACCTCCTATATTGCGATCATCAATATATATATCAGCATAAATTTTTCGACTAATTGAAGTATCTAATTCTTCTTCGGGATAATTACTATTAACTGCATAAAACTCAATACCATTTTTTTTACAATATTCTACAGCTTCATCCAATTGTTTTCCTGCTCTATATGTCCATAAAATCAGTTTATGATTTTGTTTTTGCAATTCTTTTAAAGTCTGAAATGCAAATAACATTTCTTTTCCAATTCTGGGGTATTTGTGTTCAACAATAGTTCCATCAAAATCGACTGCAATTATCATAATATATATAATTAATAACTTATTTAAATTATTCTATTAAAAAAATTTCGAAATTTTAGTGTCTTTATCTAAAGAAAATAAATGCAAAGTTATGAATATTTTGGCGTTTTTCATAAACTATAAAAAAGTAGTTGACACTTTTTTCAAGCTCCACTGGAGCGACATTATGGTAGAAAACATAACGGATTGATTATAAAAGTCCCAGAGAGACATTACGGTAAACGATAATATATGTCTAAAAAGTGTCAACCGATAAATGAAAAATGCCACTATTTTTGATAATTTAAGAAAAAATTCAACCTGTGTAATCAAAATATTATGGTCTCGTCGTCTGTCGGCATATTGTGAAACACAGGGCTATATTTAGGCAATTCACAAATAATAATTAACCATTTGCAGTACCCGTCAGAAGTTGGACAGTCTTGTTTATCAGGTATTTCGTAACAGGATAAAA
>JAOZVK010000108.1 GCA_029938185.1 Bacteroidales bacterium
TTAGGAACTAATAAAAAACTTAAATAAGCTATTTTTGTTCGTATTTTTATAAGACTACATTACAGCTATTTGTAATAATGTGTAAGCCACATTAAATAGGTTGTAGACCTTAACATGAATTTCTAAATTGGAAATTTTTGTTTTTTTGCAAAAACAATATTTTCATAAATATCTTTTATAGAAATATTTATTTTCAAATGTTCGAGTTTTATAATATCATTTAATTTTGTATATGCTTGGTGATACCAAAATTTGTTATCTTTTGTATAAGAAGTAATTAAACAAAAATCTTGTTCTACAAGGATATAATGTTTTAGGCTTGGTATTTGTTTATAAAATGTAAATTTTTGACCAGAATCGTATTCACGTGTACTATTCGATAAAACTTCAATAATAAGAATGGGTTGCTTTATTGTTAAATTATCATCTTCGTTTTCTTGGCAACTAATAACAACATCAGGATATGTATAATGTCCCTTCTTATCAATTTCTACTTTTAAAGTTTCAAAATATACATTGCAGTTTTCATTAGTTTTTTTTAATTTATTTTTTAAGCTAAAAGTGATATTAAGACCTATCTGATTATGTTTTTTTGTTGTGCCAGCCATAGAAAAAATTTCACCATAATAAAATTCGTGTTTTAATTCCGAGTTTTTTTCAAGTTCCAGATATTCTTCATATGTATATTTTCGATATTGTGTCTTTAATGATTCCATATATATATTATTTTCTATTTAAGTAGGTGGTGAAACAATACTTTAAATGGTACAATGGTACAATGGTACAATGGTACAATGGTACAATGGTACAATGGTACAATATTTTAATTAATAACAGTTTGTTAATGTTAAAACGAAGGTCTTCGACCTATTTATAGTTGCTTACGCATTAGTATAAAAACAACTCAATCAAAGAGTTCTGAATAAGTAAATGTTAAAAAACTTTTGTAACAGTACTTATAACCGTTTATAGTATATGTATTTTTACCTGATAGTTTGGATTTAAAACGATTCTTAAACTTTATAAACTTACGTCTTAATACAGTGGTCTTACAAAAATATTATAACATTTGTTTTTGTACAGTTAGTTGTATCATAATGATATACAGAAACGAGTAAGCCACATTAAATAGTTCGAAGACCTTAATGCTTAATTTGGACCTAAAGCAAAGCCAATCAACAAAATATCATCAGTTTGCTCAGTACTTACCATCCACTCTTCAACTGCATTATTTAGAATATTTTTTTGAACATTCATTGGTTTTTTATGATTATCAAGAAGCATCTTTTTTAGTCTTTTAATCATAAATTTTCTTTGTTTTGGGCCACCAAATTGATCTTGAAAACCATCAGAAAAAATATAGAAAAGAGTTTCATGTTCGGCATATGATATAATATGTTTTTTGAAACCATTTTTTAAAAACTGATAGCCTCCAATTGATTGTTTATCACCTTTTATTTGGAGAAGCTCACCATTTTGTATATATACTAAAGGGTTTTTAGCACCCGAAAAGAATACTTGTTTTTTTTCTTTATCAATTACACACAATGCCATATCCATACCATCCTGATTATCTGTAGCATCTTGTTTTAATGCTTTTCTTACATAAAGATTTTTCAAGCTTAGTATTTCTCCTGCATCATATATTTTTTTATTTACTATTGTTGTTAATATTTCGCTACCTATCATGCTCATAAATGCTCCTGGAACTCCATGACCTGTACAATCAACAGCTGTTATTATTGTTTTTCCTTCTTTTTCGGCAAACCAATAAAAATCTCCACTTACAATATCTCTTGGCTTAAACAAAATAAATGAGTTCTTTAAAGAATTTTTTATTGAATCAACCATTGGTAGCATTGCCTCCTGAATACGTTTGGCATAATTTATACTTGAAGTAATATTTTTGTTTTTCTCTTCAATCTCTACATTTTTAGTATTTAGCTCTTCGTTTTTCTTTTGTATTTGTGCAGTTCGCTCTTTTACAATACGCTCTAAATTTTCGTTTTGCTTACGTAAGCGTCTCATACTTAACTGAACAATTCCCCAAATACTAAGTCCCACAATAATAATGTACATTACATAAGCCCATACTGTTCTGTACCAAGGCGGTTTTACCACAAATTGATAAACTGCAACTTCACTTTCCCTGTTATATATATTTTTTGCTTTTATATAAAATTTGTATTTTCCAGGTTCAAGATTTGAATATTCTTTAAAGTTTTTACTTTTCCATTGCGACCAATTATCATCATTACCCTCAAGAAAATATTTATATCTTATTTTGTCATTTTCTTCATAATATGTAGCAGAAAAAGTAAATCTTAAATTATTATACTCGAATGGAAATGATAAAATATTATCTTCAGTTTGCATATTTAGTACACGTCCGCTTGTGTCGTGAAAAGAACCATTAAAAATCAATGAATCATTGCTCACAAACTCAATTTTTCTTATTAGAGCATTATAAGTCAATGATATTTCATTTTGTATTGAAGATTGATAATGGAAAAACCCTTTTTCGGAACCAATTATTATATTCTCGTTATTAAAAATTGAAAAATGAAAAATATTATTACGTAGTTTATTAAAAATATCTTTGATGTACTTATAAGTTCCATTTTGTTTTTTTAATAGTCCTAATTCATATGTTATTTGGGTTGCATTGTTTTTTTCTCTAATTTTTTCTTTAAACCATATATTGCCAAATTGGTCTTGGCTTAAATCGCTTATTTCAACCCTTCGTCCTATTATTTTATTTAATTCTTCATATTCTACAAATCTATTATTTTTATTATCATACTTATATATACCTTTTTCAGTACCAACAATTATGCTTTTATTTGTTTTCAATATATGATTATTAATATCATATGGTAAGCCTTGTTTTTGTCCATATATTTTAACTTCTACTTTTGTTTTGCTATCATTCAATACAAGTTTGTAAATACCTTTAGTATCATCAGAAATCCAAATATTTTCATCATTATCAATTTCTAAATACCTACAAGAGTAGTCAATCCCTTTTATTACATTTTTTAATCTCCAATTATTATCTTTTTTTTCAAGTAGCATTAATCCTTTTTTATGACCCGCTATTAAAAGATTTGGATTCGATTTAAGCTCTGTAATATTCCATATTGTTCTTTCATCTAATATATTGATTGCAACACTATCTTCTACTTTGTATATCCCTTCCGAGCTCGAACACAATAATTCACCCTGAATGGTATCTAACTTCCATGCTTGTAGAGGTTTTTGGATTAAAACTTTCTTAAAAGTTGATTCGCTCAGATGATTTTCAAAATCATACCATTCTTTATAATAAATGCCCAAAGCGGTTCCAACATATAGCTTATTTTTATAAATAATTGATGAGTATGATTTGTTAGTTAGGTCATATTTCTCATTAAATAAAGATATTGGATCACCTGTTAATGTATATGATATTCCATTACCTAAACCAAGCCATAAGTTTTCATAATTATCTTCATGTAAGCTTAGTACTTGATTGTTTTGGAGTCCTTTTTTTGTATTTAATAGTTGAACCGGATTTCCAATAGTATCAATTATCAACAATCCTTTTGAATACAGACCTAATGCATAAGCACCACTTCTAAGCTTTATTGCTTTCACAACTTGTTTATCAATAAATTTATCTACGGGGGTTTTGTATTGACTAAATTTTTTACCATTATACAAAAACATACCTTTAGTTCTGGTGATAACCAAAATATCTTTGCCAAAAGGAAGCATCGCTCTAATGCTTTCTTTTGCAAATTTAGCACCATTGGGTATTAGTTTAAAACCGTTCTTGGTAAGTTTTGATATTCCTATATCTTTTTCTTTTATATATAATTCATTAAATACTTTATATGCTTGCCTTATTAACGATTTTGACTCATAAATTTTAATACTATCGTTTGAAAATATAAATATATATTTATTTACTGATATATAATATACCTTATCTTTAATTTTTAAAAGATACGAAATATCTTTAAAATTTCTATATTTTTCTGGCAATTTTTCAACTAAAGAAATATATTTAAGCTCTCCTTTTTTATCTGGTTTTAAATATCCAAAATCATTTTTTGCACCAACATATATTACTCCTGAAGTATCAGTAAGCAAAGAACGTACTATGGATTTATTTTTGACAGGTATTGTTCGCCAGTTTGTACCATCAAATTCGAGAATCCCTCTGCGGTTTCCAAAATACATAATACCTCTCTTATCTTGTAGAATAGAAAAATTTTGTGTCCCCGCATCATAGTCTTTTCTTCCATAATTTTGGATATAAGGAATTCCTTTATTTTTTATTTGGCTTAAACTAGTTAAAGTTAATATCCACAAAACTAATATGACAATTGTATTTTTCATTAATTCATTAATACTTAATTTTTCTTTAAAAATATTTTAAATGTAGTAATAATTTTTGCATTTAAGCAATTTATTTTGGTATTAAAAAAGAAATTAAATTTTTTGTGCTTAGAATTTTATAATTACTAAAATTAAAATACGGCTACACGTATGGTATTGGACATTATTTTATTTTTGGACAGGATTTACAGGATTGATTTCATCCTGTTATGAAACACCTGATAAACAAAACTATCCAACTTCTGACGGGTAGCCTAAAATACCAAATACTAACAGTTTCTTTGTGTATTTTAAATTTATTCTGGTCATGCCAGTTTCATATTTTTAATAAGTAAGTACTGTTACAAAAGTTTTTCGACATTTACTTATTCAGAACCTCCTGATTTGATTGACTTTGTACTAATGCGTAAGCAACTATAAATAGGTCGAAGACCTTTATTCATACCAATTTGTATAATATTGTTGTAATTTTGAATTAATTAATGAGTAAAACAAAGGTGCTTTTTCAGCCTTTTTTACTTCCAAGAAATTTTGCGCAATATCTTTTACACCTAAAGCATTTATTGCCTCACTATTTATCTTAACTATTTTAACTATAAAATATGGTTTTTCGGACAAATAACTTTTTTCATTAATTATTTTACCAAATTCATTTAATTGAATTGCTATAAGGTTTGTTTTACTTTTATCATTTTCGCCACCTGATATATTTTTTTCCAATTTTCCAGTATTATTTATATATCTTGAAAAATTATTAAATAAAACATAAGTTTTATTCATTTTTATAATATTAACTAAATTTCCTTCTATTTTTATTTTTTTATTCCAATTTATATCTCCTTTTAAATTCAATTGATAAATAGATAAACTATCAAAACCATTATCCAACGGATTGTAATTAGTTCCTTTAAATGCTACAATAATTAACTCGTTTATATCATCATAATCTAGATACCTTGATATATATTTTGAATTAATTTCTTTTCTAAGCAATTCTTTTCCACTTTTATCAATACTAAGTAATGTGTTTTTCAGACCTTCATTGTCTGTTGATTCAACAACTGCATAACAACCATTTTCATATGCATATAATTTTGATATACAATCATTAGTTTTATTACTTATATTATAATTTTTTAGCCATTCAATTTTTTTTGATTTATCAAATTTTGCTATAAAAGAAGAAATATTTGTTTTACTTTGCTTATAATATCCTGCAACATAAGTGTAGTTTTCAAATGTTTTTACTGTAGTTGTATAATACGATTTCAGGTTTGCATTTTCAAAATCTGGATATTTATTTTTTAATGAAATTTTTTTGTTTTTATACATAACACTATCCAGTTCTGAATACTTATTAATATTTTTTAGTATTACTTTTTTTAAGTTATTTAAATTATTATCCATGTTTGATTTCAGTGCTTTTGTTTCATTTGAATAATAACTATTAAGTCCAGCTTCACTTCTATATTTAGTATCTATAAAATTTTTATATTTACTTATATTTAAAGGTGTTATTAAGCTCTTAAAATATCTGTTCAAACTATCAGTTTTTTTCTTTTTATATATTAACTTTTCATAATATTTTGCCTTTTTTACAATCGAAATATTATTATCAGGATTATTCATTTCGTCAAGCGAGCTTAATAAATAATCAATTTTAGATTCTTTAAATTTAAAAAGTGCTAATGTTAATGATTTAAAATCGTATTTATTTATCAAAAAAGCTTTCTTTTCATCAACTTTTGCTCCTTTAAGATTATTAGAATATCCTTTATAATTTTTAAATTCTGTTATTTTTTTACTTAATTGATTATCTGTTTCTGTTATATTTTTTCTTATTTTTTTTATATCACCATTGATTACACTTTTCACTTCACCAACCCATTTTCCATAATTCCAGAGTCTTATATCATTTTCCAAAAAAACAGACGTGGTTAATCCATGAAGGCGGTATACTTCAATAGGTAATAGCTTGTATTTTTGATTATAATCTTTTATAGGATAATTGCTAATTAAGGTTTTATATTCTTGAAAATAATAAAGTGTAGAGTCAAATAATGCTGAAAGTTTATTAAGTTCAACATTCAAACTATTATCTGCCACTAAATATAAATCTTTGAGTTTATTATGCTCTTGGTTAATCTTTTTAAAAATCTTAACACAATTACTATAATGTTTTAAACTTATATTATAGTTATTATAAATTACATTTATATTATTATCATGAGTCTTGTTTTCAGTTATTTTACTATCTAATAAACTATTTATATCTTCAAATTGTATCTTTTTTTTTGTAGTTTGTATTCCAAGATTATTATAATATTTCCTATTTTTTCTTACCTCCTTTGTAGTCATTTTAGATTTTGCTAATCCATAAAATAAACGAGTGTTATATATAAAATATTTAACATCATCAATACTTCTTAATGGATCATATGTTTTTGACCAACGTTCCGCAATAACAGCTAACTGAAAATATGTGTTTACATGAAATGGGTCTTGCCTTTGAAATTCTAGTAACAAGGGATACACTTCTGTAGGTTTTTTTGTCAATACAGATTCGTATACTTTTTTATATTTAAGTTTTTTTTGACTACTTACTTCTATACTTGTTATTAGTAATAAAAATATAAAAAGTTCTATTATTAACTTATTTTTTCTATGTTTCATTTATTTAAAAATTTACTGTTTACTATTATTCAATGGTTCAATGGTTCAATGATTCAATGGTACAATATTTATGTAGGTTGTCGGTATAAAATCGACACTTTGTAAAGTTGTAACTTATTGTAATTCTGGCGTAAGCAAAATTATCAATTGTCCATTATCAATTGTCCATTTCTTTATTATTTATTTTCGGAATACATAATTTTTAGTTCTACACGTCTATTTTTAGCTTTATTTTCATCTGAATCATTAGGTACAATAGGTTTTTTTTCTCCATAACCTTTAGATATAACATTATTATTATCAACACCTTTATCGAGCATATAGACGACAACAGACTTGGCTCGCTTATCCGAAAGTTTTAAATTATAGTTATCAGAGCCAGCGTTATCTGTATGGGCTGATATTTCGACTTTCATATCGTAGTTTACTTTCATTAATTCAACAACTCTGTCGAGTTCTGTATATGAGCTTGGGTTTAATTCAGCCGAATTTGTTTCAAATGTTATCTTTTTCAATCTAAGTTTTCGACCTTTTGTTAATGGGTTTAGTTTTATATTTAAGTTTTTCTTTTTTCTATTTTTCTTTAGGTCTATTGTTGTGTTATAAAATGAATAACCTTTTGGACTTATACTTACATTATATTTATCTCCATCTCTTAATTTAATAACATATTTGCCATCTTTATCTTTTTTTATAGTTTTTCTTATAACTTCATTACTATTAAGGTTAGTAATAACTACCTCTACTTCTAAATCCTTATTGGTCTCAGCATCTGTAACATTTAATTCAAAATCTTTCTTTTTAACTTCTAACTCAATATCTTTTTCAAACTCCTCAAATTGAATTACACCTGTCAAATCAAGCTTTACTGAATATGGTATAAAAAAATCTTTTTCGACACTTATTTTATATCTTTTTCCAATAGGAAGTGTTATACTATATCGTCCATTTGATATTTTATCTATTTTACATTCAATTATATTATTTGAAGACAATTCTGATATAATTATTTTACCATTTAAAGGTTTAAATACCTCATTATCAAATATATTAAATATCAATTTTATTTCAGAATAAAGTTTAATATCCTTTTTTTCTGAAATATTTTTTCTTATTTTTGTTGCATCATATGTAAATATTTTGTGAGAATATTTATCATAACTAAAGTCAATTTTATATTTTTTTCCTTTAGGTAAAACAAAAGAATAGCTGCCATCATGTGAATTATTCTTATAATTTGAAATTTTTAGTGACGAATTTGGGTCAATAATGGATATATTAGCTGGTATTGCTTTTTGTGTTTTCGAATCTGTAACCTTGCCCGATAATATTACATTTTTTGTAGGAATAACAAAAATTGGTAATTTATATGAAAAAATAGAAAAATTTAAGTTATCATTTTCGCCAACACCTCTACTAAAAAACAATGTATTATCCGAGGCAGCCATACTTGGGTAATTTTCAGCATATATCGAATTTATCGTATCGAGAGAAATAGGTGGAATCCATACATTTTGAGCCAATCGTTTTGTATAATACAAATCCATCATGCCTTTTCCACCATGCCTTATTGATGCAAAGTATAATGTTTTATTATCGGCACATATTTTAGGACTATACTCACAACCTGTATTTACGGGAATAGGCAAAGCATAAGGTTTTCCCCAGTTTCCATCTAATTGTTTATGTGATACATAAATTATTTTACAGTTTTTACTTTCACTTTCATCATTATCACGTGTAAAATACAAATCTTTGTCATTAGCTGATATCGAGGGTTGTCCATCGTAGTTTACACTATTAATAGGAAAACCTATACTTTGGGGTTTTCCCCACACACCATTAACTTTTTTAGAGAAATAAATATCTGTTTTACTACTATCTCTATTAAAATTTGCCTCAAAATAGAGAACACTAGCATCATAATTTAAGCATGGACTTGAAATTATATTTTCATCACTTCCAAAATTATTTATTGCATCAATACTATTGGGTTTAGACCATGTATTATCTTCTTGTTTCTTACATTCAAATATTTTTGTTTGATTATTTGCTTTTAGAACATAAATAAATATTTGTCCATCAAAACTTATTGCAGGAGACACTTCTTCGCTCCCTTGAATATTGATAGGTAAACCAATATTTTTACCTGCTTGCCCCAGCAAACTTACTGGTATTAATATAAATATAAATATAAATTTGTAAATACTAATTTGTAAAAAGTTCATAATTGTAAATAATTATAATATTTATTTTTTTAATTCAAACTTATCTGCGTAAGCAACTATAAATAGGTCGAAAACCTTGAATTTTTTAATTTATGGCTTTTTTAATTTCTCAATAGCTTTTTTAATATCAATTTTAGCACCTTGTTTGTAAGCAACAACAAAAGAACCTCTAATTCTTTGTTTGGATTCAAATTTCTTTGCCTTATCATATGATTCAAACAAGCCAATTGCATATTTGTACCAATTCTCTTCTTTTCTCATTTTAATAGTAAGTGTTCCTTTATAATATTTTTTAAGCTCTTTACTATTTAATGGTACTTTTGATGCTACAATTTGCAATTGAAATGTAATTTTATTTTTTAATATTTCAAGTCTTTTTCTTTCTGCTTCAGCTGCTTCGCGTTCCTTTCTATTTTTTTCATTTTCTGTCTCAATTTTCTTTATTTTGGCTTTTGCTTCACTAACATATTCTCCCCGTGGATAGTTCGAGATATAGTTTCTATATGCTTGTAAATTATTTAAGCGTTGAGCATTACTCCATGCAGTTTTTTCATCTTTCAATTTTTTAAGTTTTGGACCTTGTTCTTCATAAATATCATATGCAACTATTAAATTTTCCAAACCAGTTACTTGCAAATTTTTTGCTTTGTCAAAATCACTTTTTAATTTATCGTATTCTAATCTTTTTAATTTTCTTTTCTTTTTACCTTTATATGATATAACAATTTTATTTGCTGATTTAAAATTATTATATGTTTCTTCTAGTAAACTTTTAATCTCTTCTTTATCACTACTAAACTCATATTTACATGCATTAATTTTAGCTACATACACGTCATAGACCACCCTATATGCCTTAATGTATGTCAAAGCTTGTTCGGTTCTCATTCTCTTTGCTTTTACCGATTTACGTTCACCTTTTTTCTTTCTTTTTTGAAAGTATTTTTTTATTCGTTTATCTTCTTTTGCTATTTGTTTTTTTAGTTTGTTCGACTTCCCAAATAAAACCCTTGCTTTTTCGAGTTTTGCAATATCGTTTTCTGTCAAATATTTTTCCATTGGAGTTATAACATTATCATCTTGACCAAATAATGAACTCGGTAGAAATATTAAAAATATATAAAGTAGTACTAGTCTTATATTACCCATAATTATTGATTATTATTATATTATTATACTAAAAAATTTATACATGATACTAGCAATTTTTTTGCCAATATTTTTAATATTGTAAATTTTATCACATATGTTTAATAAAATTTAAAAACTGCATATGTAATACTTAAATAGGTCGATGTCCTTTATTAAGTACAGTTACAAAAGTTTTTCGACATTTACTTATTCATAACTTACTGGTTAAATTGTTTTTGTACTAATGCGTAAGCAACTATAAATAGGTCGAAGACCTTACTTATTATATTCTTTTCTTATTAATTCCAGTTTATCAACAAACTCACTTATTTCTTTTATACCAAACTTTTCATTACTAACATTAAATACATGTTTTAAATCATTTAATTTAACTGACAATTTTTTCACATCTTCATCAACAAATGAATTACTACTTTCATTGTTTATGGAATTTATGTAATTAACTAAATTTTCGAGAACTATTTTTTGCTTATATATTTCTGTATTTAACAATTCATTTGGCTTAATTAAATCTGATTTTGATAATATATACGAACTTTCAATCCAACTTCCAACAATTACAAAAGGAAGTAGATTTAGTTTATCATTTTCTTCAAGATATTTACATGTTTTCCAATATGAATTAGAAGCTAATTGACTCAAGGTATCACTGTTTTCAATATTATCATAAGCTTTTTCTAAAATTTGTTTATTGTAACCAGCAGTAATATCCAATTCATGAGCAATATCAATTGCAATAGAAAAATATTCAACAGATTCCTGACTTTTTTCAAAAATTGTACAATATGCCAAATCCGAACTAAAAAAACCTAAATTTATAGCTTTGTTTATGCTTGTAAAATATTTTGAAGCATTCTCAATTGGGTTTAATAAACTTGCATTAAATTCATATTTATTTTTATGCAAAATTGTAAATATATCTATTGGTAAAGGTAATTTATATTTTGCATATACATTTGTATTTTTGTTACTCAAATCATTATCAACAGATTCAGCATTGCCTGAATTATTTACATTTGAATTACCTGCATCGCAGTAAATAAATAGAATACTTACCGCTAATATTAAAACAATTTTTATTGGATTTAATTTCATTTTTTTAAATTTTAAATATAAATAAAAATATTGCTCTTTAAGTATTTTCTTCATTTGCAAACTGTCATAATATTAATAGAATGCGTAAGCAACATTAAATTAGGTCGAAGACCTTAATCAAAAATCTCTTCTGTTTTATACGAAAAACCTTTTGCAAAAGGAACTTTAACATAAAATGTCTTTCTGTTTGTATTAAAAACCTCTTTAAATTTAATTTTAAATTTAATATTTTTTTTATTAAATTTTTTTCCAATATAAAAATAAAAAACAATTTTTTTAAATTCACCTCTTTTGATGTCGCTCAAATCATATATTCTATTTTTGTTTAAAAAAGATAAAAATAAACTTTTTGTTTTAAGATAAACTTTGGCTTTAACATTAATAGCATTGTCATTTCCTTTATTTTGAACAAAAATCGTTAACTTAATTGTTTCACCAGCTTCAACAATATTATTTCCATTACCACTTACTTTAGATTCTTTAGTATTTTTACCATCATCAATAATAAATTTCACAATTTGCAAATCCGAATTAGATATTTTACCAAAAAAAGTTTTAGGTTCAATAAGCTTTTCTTTTTTTTGGTATATATATAAGTTATGTACTCTAATTTTATGTCTATCATAAACTACAAAACCGACTTTGTCTCCAAAGAAACTTTCAAACGGAATCTTTGCAATAAAATAGTTATTTACATAAAATAATATTTCATTTCCACGTTTTTCAATACTTATTTTATTTATTGATTTAAATTTTCTTATTGTTTTTGATTTTCTCCAATTAATAAGGTATTTACTATCGCCATTCTTTTTTACCTTTCTTACATAAAATTTACCATGTCCTGTAATTACAAAATTATAGTAGCCTTCTATACCCCTGCCCCAAACAATACCAAATCCGTTTTTATTCGTCCCTCTCAATTTACCAATAGTACTCTCAATCAGAAAATCTTTTTTATAGTCAATTTTTGTATTTACACTAGTCAGCCACGATTTTTTTCCTTTATATTCTATAACATATTTTCCATTGTGTATCGTACAACTCCCTATTGCTCTTTTACCTGTCCACCAGCCACTTTCGTTTTTGTCAAAATTATACTCATGTATTAATTTGTAATTTTGAGAAATAGAAAAAAAAGATTGTAATATAATTATTGATAATATTTGTATTTTTATTAACATACGCGAAGTATACTTGGTATTTTGATTTATTATTTTTGCAAAATTATAATTATTGTCACAATATATAAATAGTTTTGTATAATAATTATTGTATATTTCGAAAAATATTAATTCTACTTTACGAACTTAAAAGATGTTAAAAATAAGATGTTTAGCATTCTTTAGTTCAAAAAAATGCTTAGTATTTTGAA
>JAOZVK010000109.1 GCA_029938185.1 Bacteroidales bacterium
ATAAAAATACAAGTAAAAATAGCTTATTTAAGTTTTTTATTAGTTCCTAAAATGTCTTTTTATTTCGTTAGTAAGTTTTTTTGAAAGGGCAAAAGCAAAACAATAAAAAAAAGAATAAAATTAGAACTAATAATATTGTTGTAATTTATTAATTTTTATAAGCCCAGCCCAAGCATAGCCTTAGATTGGATAAAATAATTTTTATTTTTCACTTTACAAATTATCTTGGTAACAAATGTAACAATCAAGTTTGAAATTACAAATATTTTTTACTAATATTACTGATTATTTTTAATAATTATACTGAATTAGAGTAATTGTATATTTTATAAAATAGGTATTCTTTTAAGAATCAGAGTATTCATAATTTTACTCTTAATTAGCATATTAATTATAAAATTTAGATTCTTTAAGTTATATTATGATAACAACTTAATTAGTTAATAATGAAAAATAAATGGATTATAAAAACAAAAGCAGATTTAAATAAAGTTGAATATATTTCTACATTATTAAATATAGATACAATTTTATCTACTTTGTTAGTACACAGAGGTATTGAAAATTTTGAACAAGCAAAGACTTTTTTTAGACCAAATATCAACGATTTACACGACCCTTTTTTGATGAAAGATATTGATTTAGGTGTAAATAGAATCGAAAAAGCAATAAAAAATAATGAAAAAATATTAATATACGGAGACTATGATGTTGATGGAACGACTTCGGTTGCTCTGGTATATTTGTTTTTAAGTAATTTTTATAATAATATTGATTTTTATGTTCCTGATAGATATAAAGAAGGTTATGGTATTTCGTTAAAAGGAATTGATTATGCTTCGGAAAATAATATTTCGTTAATTATTGCTTTAGATTGTGGAATAAAAGCTGTTGATGAAATTAAATATGCTAATAAAAAAAATATAGATTTTATTATTTGTGACCATCATACACAAGGAAACATTATACCAGAAGCAATTGCAGTTATCGACCCAAAGCAAAAAAATTGTAATTATCCTTATAAAGAATTATCTGGTTGTGGGGTAGGGTACAAGCTATTACAAGCCTACTCAATAAAAAATAATATACCTAATAGTGTGTTAAATAAATATATAGACTTGGTTTTGGTGAGCATAGCTTCGGATATCGTTCCAATAACTGGAGAAAATAGAATATTAGCTTTTTGGGGATTAAAAAAAATAAATGCAAATCCTTTGATTGGACTTAAATCATTAATTGATATTTCGCAAGCAAGCGATAAGGAAATAAGTATTTCAGATTGTGTTTTTAAAATTGGACCCAGAATAAACGCAGCTGGAAGAATTAAATCAGCAAGAAGTGCAATAGAATTGTTAATATCAGAAAATAAAGAGTTGGCAAATGAAATTGCTGAAACTATAAACCAATTGAATACAGAAAGAAAAGAATTGGATAAAAAAATAACAGAAGAAGCTTTAGAAATTATTATTAGTGATGATAAATTGATAAAACAAAAAACTACTGTTCTATATAAAAATGATTGGCACAAAGGCGTAATCGGAATAGTTGCATCAAGACTAATTGAAACTTATCATCGACCTACAATTGTATTAACAGAATCAAAAGGAATGCTAACAGGCTCGGCTCGTTCTGTTTATGGGTTTGATTTGTATAATGCGATAGATTCATGTAACGAATTACTCGAAAGTTTTGGTGGACATATGTATGCAGCAGGGCTTACGTTAAAACTTGAAAATTTTGAGAAATTTAAAACCAAATTCGAAAAAGTAGTTTCCGAAACAATTACTCCTGAACAGTTGATTCCTAAAATAAATATTGATGCTTCGATTGATTTTAATATAATTACACCAAAGTTTTATAGAATTTTAAAACAATTTGCGCCATTTGGTCCCGAAAATATGTCTCCGGTTTTTATGAGCAAGAATGTTAAAGATACAGGTTACAGTAAAATAGTTGGAGCTACAAAAGAACACTTAAAACTTGATGTAAAAGATGTTAATAATGATAGAATATCAGGAATTGGTTTTAGTTTTGCTGATTACTATCCTATTGTATCAAAAAGTAATTTTGATATTTGTTATGCTATTTCTGAAAATGAATATATGGGACTTTCAAAATTACAACTAATGGTAAAAGATATTAAAGTATCTGAAACAGAATAAATATTATTAATAATTGTTTAACTCAATGATTAAGTTTTTTGGCTACACATTTAGTATTGGACATTATTTTATTTTTTGACAGGATTAACAGGATTGATTTTTATCCTGTTACGAAATATCTGATAAACAACACTGTCCAACTTTATGCGAGTAGCCAGTTTTTTATTTGGTATGCACATATTTTCTTTTTCGTAAATAATGTAAAATCAAACCAAAAAATATAATAAATATTATAGGTAATAATGTATTTATTATTTGCCATTTTAATTTATATTGCTTTATTTTTCTTTTGTCAAGCAGTCTAAGCTTAATTTCTCTTAGGCGTATACTCATTAATCCATTGTCGTCACACAAATAGTTTATTGCATTAAGTATAAACTCTTTGTTTCCTTCAAATATTCTTTTTGAGAATTTATTTGTATATTTGTCATAGCCCAATGGATAAACTTCTCCTTTTTCTGATATGTAATTTTTTATAATATCACCATCCGAAACAATAATCATTTTTGTATTAATACTTTTTGTTTTAAATTTTGTTTTATCAGGTATTAAACTATCAATGTTTCTATTTTGAAAAACTGAGTTAAATTCTCCTTCAAGTAAAACTGCAACTGGAACATACATTTTACTAAACTCTTGTTGATTTGGTTTTTTTCGTATTATATCGAATTTAACTTCTATCAGACCTGTTTCAAGTTTTGTGTAATTACTTGAATTTAACAATATTGTTTTTTTAATATTTGCTGATGTTCCAACAGTATCAATTGAACTTACAAACTCGGTTCTTATAAGGTCAATATATTTGTTAATTTCATGATTATTTCTTGAAATCAACAAAGGAAAATAGAACCAACTGAACCTGTCAATTTTTGTTTTTCCATTTCTATCTTTTCGTGTTAAACCAATGGGAGCACATTTTACATCTTGAATTAAATCATAGTTAATTCTGGCACCATATTTAAATAACAAATCATCAATATTTAATATGTTTGGCATAGCAACTGTTGAAGCTCTGCCAACAAGGCTATCCATATCTGTTCGTACACCATCAACTAACCATAAAATTTTTCCACCATTCATAACATATTGGTCAATAACAAACTTATCTTTTTTTGAAAAAGCAAATCTTGGTTTTGCAATCACAATAGCCTTGAAATTATCTAATATTCCGTACATTCCTGATATCTTCCCACGTTTAACATCATAATATTCCGATAATGTTTTTGTAATACTCATTACCTCATAATCTGATAGTTCGGCATGACCTTCGATAAAAGCAATTTGTTCTTTTTTCTCAATACTTAATTTTCTTATGCTGTTTGTAAATTCATATTCAAGAGCTTCTATAGAACTATTAATACTTTGTTCGCTTTCTCTTTTAAATCTGCCATCATTTTTTAAAAGATTTATTCCTATTTCATTACCTTTATATATTACTATTGCTCCTGGAAAAATCATTTTTTGAGAAGTTTTGCCTTCATCATCTACTTCTTGACTTTCGATTGGAGAGAGTCCTCTATCGTATAGTTGTTTATAAAGATTAAATCTTGCTTTTTGGTTCGTTTCTGCAGTTGGATTTATAAATTCATAAGTAATATTATTTTCAGCATATACCGAAAACTCTTCTAAAAGTTCATTTATTGATTTACGCATTTTCTTAAAATTTACTGGTAAATCGTTTCCGTCAAGATAAATTTTTATATATATTTCATCATCAAGTTCTTTTAATAAATTTTTGGTATGATTTGATAATGTATATCTTTTTTCAGATGTTAAATCAAAACGCTCAAATAGCTTTGATGATATTACATTGATAGTAATAATTATCAGTATAGTTAATAATAATGTTATAATATTTTGCTTTTTTCTTTGTTTTACTTCCATCTGATTACCATTTTCTGCTTTCAAGCACTGTTTTTGTTAAAATAATAAATATTGAAATCACACTAATAAAATATATTATATCACGTGTGTCTAAAACCCCTCTACTCATTGATTTATAATGTTCATTTATGCCAAATTCGACAATATAATTGCTAAAGTTTCCCCAAATTGATAATAAACTCAAAAACTCGAAACCTACATAAAATAAAAAAGAAAGCAGCATTGCAAATATAAATGCAATTATCTGATTTTCTGTAATTGATGAAGAAAAAACTCCAATTGCAACATAAATAGCAGCAAGAAAAAACAATCCGATATAAGAACCCCATGTACCTCCAATATCAATATTTGCTCCTTTTATACCCAAAATATATACTGAAAGAAAATATATTAGTGTAGGAATTAATGAAAATATTACTAATGACAAACCAGCAAAATATTTTGCAAATACTATTTTCAAATCAGAAATTGGTTTTGTTAATAATATTTCAATTGTACCCGTTTTTTTTTCATCAGAAAACAACCTCATTGTAACAGCTGGAACTAAAAACAAAAACACCCAAGGTGCAAGCAAAAACAATGTGTCAAGATTAGCATAACCAGTATCTAAAACATTATACTCTCCAGGTAATATCCATATAAACAAACTATTAGCTAATAAGAAAACTAATATGACAATATATCCTATCAATGTACTGAAAAAAACACTTAGTTCTTTTTTTAATAATACTAACATTATATAAAATTTGATTTAGGAAATGATGAATTATTAAACTACGAATTAGTTTACATCTAATATATAAGTACTGTTACAAAAGGTTTTCGACATTTACTTATTCATAACTTACTGATTAAATAATCTTTGTACTAATGCGTAAGCAACAATAAATAGGTCGAAGACCTTAGTATCTTACAAAAACAAATCGGAAAGTTATTTTTTAACGATTCTTTAATTATAAGGTCTTTGACCTAATTAATGTTGCTTATGCATTCTATTAAATACAAAATCATTTAAGTTGTTAAAAAAATATAAAATAATATTTTTTTTATTTTTATGTAAAATAAATTACAATTTAAATTGTTATAAAGTAAAATAAAGTATTTAATCAATTTCAACTACACATTATATGTACCTATGCAAAAAAAATTACCTATTTTGCATAAAGCTTGTTTTCTGAAATCCAACTTTTTATATTTCATGTATGAGCAATATCAAATAGGTTAAAAATCTTTAAAAGGGTTGAAGAACACAAATATTAAAAGTCAAAAATAAAAAATATTTAATTATGAAAAAAACAATTATTATCTTAATACAAATAATATTTTTATTAATATTATTGATTTCATGTGGAAAAGAAGCAAATCAAGAAGCAGAACCTTGTTTTACAACTGAATATGAGACCTATGAGGCTGGAGAGTATATATATTTACAAAATTGCTCATCGTTTTCTGATAGTTATTTTTGGGATTTTAATAATGGAAAAACTTCAAACGTGGCAAACCCAATTATTTCTTACTCTGAACCTGGCACATATGAAATAGCTCTTACAGCATATGGAAAATATAATGAAAATACTACTTATTTGACTGTAAATATAACACCATCAACAGATTTGAATATTTTGGTTATGCTTAATGCTAGCAAAACTCCAGTTGATAATTGTAAGGTAATTTTGTATGAAAACAAAACTGATTGGGAAAATTATAATAATGAAATAGTAAAAGGCTTTACAGATAGTGAAGGGAATATCAATTTTTATTATCTAAATCCTAAACAATATTATATATCTGCCGAAAAATTAGCAAATAGAACAGGTAAGTATTCAAATAATAATTTGATAAATACTACACCAATATTAACCCCTAATACTACAAATTATTTGGATATCTATATAGAATATATTGGAGTTGTAACAGGTGCGAAAACATATAAAATTGTAGAAGTAAAAAAAGGAAATCCCAATAATCCTCTAAGAATAAAATCTGCATCAAAAGAAAGAATAAGTGCAAGAAAAAAAAGAAAACACGTTGAATATTAATAGTACTGTTACAAAAAAATTTCGACATTTACTTATTCATAATCTCCTGATTAAATTATCTTTGTACTGGGCTTATAAAAATTTATAATTTACAACAATATTATTAGTTCTAATTTTATTCTTTTTTTTATTGTGTTGCTTTTGCTTTCAGGGCAAAAAAACTTACTAACGAAATAAAAAGACATTTTAGGAACTAATAAAAAACTTAAATAAGCTATTTTTGCTCGTATTTTTATAAGACCACCTTTGTACTAATGCGTAAGCAACTATAAATAGGTCGAAGACTAAGTGAACAGTTAAAAGTGAAAGCTACACGTCAGAAGTTTGACGGTCTTGTTTTTCAAGTAGTTTTAATCATAGAATTAAAGTAAAGATTAGCAGAACTTTGCGGTTAAAAGCGGCTATACTAAATTAGGTTAAGGATTTTACTTTTATAAAAATATTATAAGCTATCAATAAGTATATTGTACCATTGTATCATTGAATAATTGAACCATTTAAAGTATAACTAACTGGTAGCCAAAAATGCCAAATTATTAGGAGTGTCCTCTATTTTTAAGTATATAAATTTCATTTTCTAAATCACTAATCTTTTGTTCATATTCATTTACAATTGTCATTTTTTTATTTTTAAGTTTATTAAAATCCTGAAACTCTTTTTCTCTTTGAATGTTTAAATTAGTAACACTAAGTTCTAATTCATAATTAGTTTGCTCAAGTAATTTTATTTTGGATTTAAGCATTTCTTCCTGAATATATAAATCTTCAATTTCATCATTTAATCCATGTTCCTTTTTTATGCTCAAACTTATATCTGAAGCTATATTAATTATTTTGACCAAATTATGAGTTTCAGAAAATACAGGAATATATATTGACAATAACCAATGTATATTAGATTTTATAACAATTTTTTCAATAATTCTTATAATTTCACCATTTTTTATTTTATCCCAGTTAGTTTTATGTATTTTTATATCATCATTAGAAAGTTCTTTTAAGTTGTGAATATATTGTCCAATAATAACATTAAAAGGCATTGAAAACAATTCTGTAACTCTTCTATTTACATCGGTTATTTTTCCATTTAGATTAAACTCAAATAATAACACTGCTTCATTTATACTTTGTAATGTATTATGAATTTCCGTTTCACGTCTTTTGGATTCGTCTTGTGAAGCTCTAAGTTCTTCAAGGTTTTGTCTAATTTCTTCTTCTTGTTGAATTAACTCTTCTGCTTGAATTTGCGTTTTATTTAGCAGTTTTTCGGTATCTTCTTTTGATGTTAAATAAGATATTGTAGAGGCTATTTCATGAGCAATATTTTCGATAAACTTAATCTTATAGTTTTCTATTTTCTTAAACGAAGCAATCTCAATAACACCCAATGTAATATTATTATAAACCAAAGGAACAACAAGTAAACTTTTTGGTTTTGCCTCACCAAAGCCAGATGTAATTTTTATATACGATTCTGGTATATTTGTTAAATATATAATTTTTTTTTCGATGGCACATGTTCCTATAATTCCTTCACCAAAAAACACAACTTTTTTTCTATGTCTTATTTTGCTATATGCATATGTAGAAATAAGCTTTAACCTTTGTTTAGAACTATTTTCTTTATTATTTGTAATAAAAAATGCTCCTTGTGCTGCTTTTATATAATCGACTAAAAATACTGTTATTTCGGAACTAATTTTACTTACCTTTTTTTCGTAGTGTCTTAATATTTCAGCTAAATTATTACTTCCAATATTTTGCCAGCTTGTAATCTGTTCGTTTCGTCTTCTTTCTTTTTCTTTTAATTTAGCTTTTTGCAAGCTTTTTTGCATTATTAGTAAAGAATTACCTAAGATATCTTCCTCACTCGAAGGTGAAAATTTACTACTTAAATAACCTTTTCCTATTTCATCTGCAAATTTAGCTTTTTCTTTAACCTTATCTACATACGAATTAAGCTTGTTTGACATTTCCCATACCTCATCTTCATTTTTAAGCTTTACTGGTTTAGGAATTTTTCCTTTTACTAATTCACTAATATAGTTTTTTATTAATAAAATAGGCTTAGTTATTGATAATGAAATTGTATGTATAACTAATATCAATATTAAGGAAATAACAAGAATAAAAATTATAAGTGTCGTAATTGATGATTTAACTCTTCTATTATTCTTCTCTTCAACTTCAATAACAATCTCTTCAACCAAGTTTTCAATTTGAATAGTTGAAACTGTTATTTTGCCTTTAATACCCTCATTTACATTGAGTCCTATTTGTGTTTGTTTAGCAACAAGATTATCAAAACTTATTTTGTAATCTTCAATACCTCCTAGTAGTTTTATTGTTTTATAATCCAAATTTGAATTATTATCAATTTTATTTTCATATTTTTTTTTAATTGTATTTACATTACTTAGAAATTGGTTAAAATAATCAACTTTATTGATTGTAGAAAAAGTTTTTTGTAAATCTATTAATTTAGAGAACCATTCTAATAACTCTTTTTTATCATCATGTTCAATTATCAAGTTATATAATATTCTTTCTGTTTTAAATAATTTTGATTTTAAGCCATACTTTTCATTACCAATTTCTCTTGCTTTCTCAATAAGCATATTTGTGTTATTGTTAAATACATTCAAATTTGATTTTAGCTTATTAAGTTTTTCAATTAATTTATATTTGACAATAATATGATTTTCTTCAATCTCTCTAATTAACAAGTTGTTTTTATCAATTTCATACTCTAAGCTATTTGTTAAATAGTTGTTTCCTTCTTCAAAAAATGATGATTTAAAATTATCAACATATGAAAAATCTTTTTCAATAGATTTTATTTTGATAATATGGAACTTTAATGAATAAACTTTTTTTGTTAATTCATTAAAATAATAAATTTGATTTATATAATAGAATGAAAGAAGTCCTACTAAAATAAATGCAATAGCTATAATAATTGAAATTGTAAGTAATTTTGTTTTAATTCTAAATTTGTAGATAGATTGCATATATTATATTTCTATAAATGAATGACTCTATAAGTCTTTATCTTCCTTAATGAAAATGAAAAAAAAATCTTTAAACTATTTAAAAAAATTAGTCTAAAGTAATTATTAAAAATTTACTAAGCAAAAAAAATGCCGATACATATGAATTATTTTGAGGGCTACCAGTTTTAAGTTGGGTACTTTTTAAACTACAAAGTTACATCGAACTGTGCAATCAAAAGTTTGTAAGGACATTAACAATAATGACAATAGTTATAATAAAAAAAACTTATGACAAAAAGTTCCTCAAAAGATGAGTTATTTTTCTCTATTTTATCATAATTATTGTTGTGAATTTACAATAGCCCATCTGACTTTTGAAACCTCAGGTCATTAAATATTTACATTTCAAATAAATATTATATAAAAAACTTTATAATCTAATGAGGATATATTTATTAAAACAAAATTATCATAAAAATAGAATATTAAAAAATATTAAAATTAACACTAATATTAAAATATTTTTTGTATATTGATTAATAGGTAAATATAAAACTATGTAAAAAAAAATAAACAAAAATTTAATAAATATTTGATTTGTTCAACAATATTTTATTATTTTGCAAACTGTTTTTAAATACAAAAATTAAACTAAAACCTTAATAATTAGGTTTTAATAATATGGATTAATTATGTCAAGAATTTGTCAAATAACGGGAAAGAAGTTGATGGTGGGAAATAATGTATCTCACTCACAAAGAAAAACTAAGAGAAGATTTTATCCAAACTTATTCAAAAAAAAGTTTTATATACCTGAAGAAGATAAATGGATAAGTTTGAAAATTTCAGCAGCAGGAATTCGTGAAATTAATAAAAATGGAATAAGTGCAACACTGAAAAAAGCAAAAGAAAAAGGTTTTTTAAAATAATTTAGTTCTTAAATGATTGTTTACGCACAAATATATTTATTACTTATAAATTAACTATTATACTAAATTAGGTTAATAATTTTTCTTTTATAAAAATATTATAAGCTATTAATCATAATATTGTATAATTGTATCATTGAATAATTGAACCATTGAAAGTATAATCCAATAATAATAAATTTATTTAAGCATTAACAATATAAAAAGATTCGAAGAACCGAATAATTAAAACCTTTATTACATTTAACTTATTATATGAATAAATTGTAGAAATATAACACAATTATATATTAGGTGTAATTAGCATTAAATTAGGTCTGTGACCTAAAATTGATTATAAACATATTAGGTAAATAGCCTAAGTATTTTAATAATAAATTGAAATGGCAAAAAAAGGAAGTAGAGTTCAAGTGATTCTTGAATGTACCGAACATAAAACCTCAGGAAAACCAGGTACATCGAGATATATTACAACAAAAAACAAGAAAAATACACCAAAAAGGTTAGAATTAAAAAAGTATAACCCTATTTTAAGAAAAATGACTATTCATCGTGAAATTAAATAAATTATAATAAAATGGCTAAGAAAGTTGTAGCAAGCTTGCAAAAAGGTAAAGGTAAAAGTTTTTCGAAAGTAATAAAAATGGTTAAATCACCAAAAACTGGAGCGTATATTTTTAAAGAAGAAATTATACCAAACGAAAAAGTAAAAGATTACTTTAAAAAGAAATAAGAATTATTAAAAAAAAATTACTAGTGAAACAAGTCATAAGTTTTTTTTAGTATTATTTAGACAAGATTTACAGGATTTACATGTTTTTAATATCCTGTTAATCATGTAAATCCTGTCAAATTATTACATTTATAAACTTAATCAATTTATGTCTTAATACACTACCTATTTTGAATAAAGTTTATTCTTTTACATATAATTTTTTGTATATAGTATGTAAGCAAAATTAAATAGGACAAAAACCTTAAAATATTATTTAGAATTAAAGCTTTCTTCAGCTTTTGAAGTCAGCTTTTTTTGTGTGTATTGAGGTAAAAAATACATAAGCAATTACTATCAAGTTTGCTTAAATTAGTTTTTTAAACGATTTGTATAATCAAATAATTATTAATCAATTAGTACAATATGGCTTTTTGGGATGTATTTACAAAAGAAAATAAAAAAGATTTAGACAAAGGTTTAGAAAAAACTAAAAAAAATGTCTTCAAAAAAATAACAAGGGCGGTCGCTGGAAAATCGCGTGTAGATGAAGAGGTCTTGGATAATTTAGAAGAAGTTCTGATTAGTTCAGATGTAGGTGTTGATACTACACTAAAGATAATTGTCAAAATAGAAGAAAGAGTAGCAAGAGATAAATATTTTGGAACAGCAGAATTAAATAAAATTCTTAAAGAAGAAGTTACAAACTTATTGGCTAAAACTACTGAAAATAAGTTTGATATTGAGAGTGTTATAAAAACAGGTAATCCATATGTTATTATGGTTGTTGGTGTAAATGGTGTGGGAAAAACAACAACAATTGGAAAATTAGCTAATCTTTTCAAAAAATCAGGTAAGAAAGTATATCTGGGAGCAGCCGATACATTTAGGGCAGCAGCCATTGAACAACTTGAAATCTGGTCAAATAGAGTAGGTGTAAATATTGTTAAACAGAAAATGGGTTCAGACCCCGCATCTGTAGCTTTTGACACTTTAAAATCTGCCAAAAGTAATAATGCTGATATTGTTATTATTGACACTGCAGGAAGATTACACAATAAAATAAATTTGATGAGTGAGCTAACAAAAGTTAAGCGAGTAATGAAAAAAGTTATACCCGATGCACCTCATGAAGTTTTACTAATTCTTGATGGTTCAACTGGACAAAATGCATTTGAACAAGCTAAACAATTTACAAAAGCAACTGAGGTTAATGCCTTGGCTGTTACAAAATTAGATGGCACAGCAAAAGGTGGAGTTGTTATTGGAGTCTCAGACCAATTTAATATTCCTGTAAAATATATTGGTATAGGTGAAGGATTAAATGATCTTCAACTATTTAATCAAAAAGAGTTTACTGATTCATTATTTGATTCATAATACATTAGTTGGTAGTTCTGAAAGTTGCTATGTTTACATATGTAAATACTGTTACAAAAGTTTATCGACATTTCCTTACTCACAACTACTTTATTAGATTGTTTTTATACTAATGCGAAAGCACTATAAATAGGTAGAAGACCTTAGTGTACTTTCAAAATATAAGCAAAAGTTCGCACAAATTGTTTAATTATTAATATTGAATTGTTTTATCTAATGATTGCGATTTAACAAAAAGGGCTATCCGTGTAAGGTCAGACATCACTATCTATCAAACAGTTTACGCAACTATTTTATTGATAACGATGACCAACCTTACGCGGATGTTCTATTTTTTTAAACTCCATTTGTCAAAATTGTGAACCTTTGTACATATTTTATCAAAGATAATTTTTTCTTTTTCTAAATATAATTTATACTCTTCTATTTTTTTTTCTTGACTTTGAAGCTCAGGAGATACCAAACATAGTTTGAAATTGTGTTTTTTAAGTATTTTGTAGTTTTTGTTGTGGTTTGAAACATGTCACATATTTTTACTTATATTCGTTGTATGTTGTTATATTTAAAAAATTGCAATGAAAATCAATAACATAACTGCCTACTGTCGGCGTGGCATTAAATGCCACACCGACAGTTTTAAACAGGCAAAATGTAACAAACCAGTACAGTATTTAGCATTTAATTTATTTTAGTTCAAAAAAATAGTTAGTATCTTGAATTTCTATTTCTCGATTTTTTTTGCCCTGAATGGGCATAAGCATTAACATGGGGCAACGCCCTATGTATA
>JAOZVK010000110.1 GCA_029938185.1 Bacteroidales bacterium
TCATTTTAATTTGCCATTGTTTTTGTTCAATTTGACGCTTTTTGTGAGTTCTGTAGTTATAAGGGTGTTTATTTGTAAAATAATAGTGAAAAAACCTGATTTAAAGTTACTTTTTTGTGTTTTGGTCATTATGCTTATTTGGGAGCAATTTAAAAAAGTTGGAGGATTTCAAACTTACTGTATTTATGAAACTACTTGTATTGAGTTTAACAGAAATGTAGGTATTATAATCTTATTTTAAATTTTCGCAACTTTCATGGTCTGCAATATGATAAGGTTGTTGAGTTATAGTCTTTTCAATCAATCTATTAATTTCTTGTTGTTTATTTAAAATTAGATTTTTGTATTGTTCTTGCTTATCTAATTGTATTTTGATTGTTTTAGTTATTTTTTTTTGCTTCTTTGTATCCCAGTCAGGCATAGGAAATTCTCTAATTTGGCTTGGGAAAATATTTGTATTGTTTCCTAATCCTTTTTTGTGTGAATAAACAAGATATTGAAAATACTCACTACGAAAATAGTAATATGCAAGTTGTGGTTCAAAATCAGTAAAACGGATACGCATTGTGAAATCTGCAAAAATACCGTCTGTATTATCAGTTATTAAAGCCACTTTCCCGATTGTTCCTTCTCCGGAACGAGCCATTAGAATATCTCCTTTTTGTATTGTTTTATGTTGATTGTTTTTTGCAAATTCTTCGGTTGTTTTTTTACAGCCTTCTTTTTCAAATGCCCATGTTTTAATACTTGACATTGCTAAGTAATAATAATTTCCGTCTTCATCATATTCTTTGGGTGAAATTCCCTTTCCGAGAACTATCGGTTCTTGAACAAAGTCTTTTATTCTTTTGTCGGTATAATTCTCTAATAATTTTGTGATATAAGTATTTGCTTTGTTATGAAACTTATAACTGTATCGAATATCTATGTTGCTTGCGATGTCAATAAATTCAGTATTGATTTTTTTGATTTCTTTTAATTGTTCAAATTTGTTTGTGTCAATCCCAAATTCTTTTGCAAAGACTTCATTAATTGCTTTTTCAGGTGTATTTATTTTTTGTTTCAGTTGTGAAATTTCACTTTCAATTGAAATAATTTTATCTACAATTTTATCTTGTATTGTTTTGGCAATTTTGGGGATTTGTATCTTGAATAAATCATCGTATTTGTATGATGATATTCCAATTCCTCTATAAATATGGTAGTCAATTAGTTTTTTTATCTTATCTGTCCTCAGTAAATAAAGAATAAATTTCAAATTCCAAGCTTGCTTTACTTTGAAAATATAAAAACCGTTTGAAAAGACATAATCTGAAATATCATAGTCAAAATTTAATGCAGGAGTTCTCGCTCCTCGTAAACTTGATAACAAAATATGTTTTTGATTTGCTTTATATTTTAATCGTCCTGGATGATTTTCTTTATTGACAAGTTTAAAAGAAATAATTTCGCCTTGCTCATCAAGATATTCTCTTCCTGTCGGAATACCTTTATAATCTGTGTCATCTTTGTAATCAAAATTTTCTCTGTCCAAGTATAGAATTTCTTTTAAAGGAATTAAATTGTCTGATTTTGAGTTAAAAATATTCCAAGCTAATACATTATTTACTTGATGAAATTTAAAATCATTTCTAAGTAGATTATCATTGGCAATATTTACAAAATCAACCGAAAATATTTTTTTTAGTTCCATATTGCCTCCCTTCTCATATAATCTAAAATCTTAACTGTTTCATTTTGACGAAGTAGAATATCCGTTGATTGATGTTTTTTTAGTAATCCATTTTTAAAGTGTGCTGTTAAATTTTTATCCGTTCTGTCAATGTAATTTATTTTTAGATTTCCGTTTTTGTAATATTGATTTATGATGTTTTCAACTTCTTGTTTTTCTTCTGAAATGATTTTTATTATTTCATTGAGCTTTTTATAATCCGATTTTAATTTTATTAATTTTTTTTCTAATGTCTTGTTAGACTTATCTTTAATTATATTCTCAATTTTTATTAAATCTAATTTTAAATCTAATTTGGTTTTCTCGTTATCTTTAATTTTTTCTTGATATTTGCTGATAATTTCATCTTTATTTAATGAATTTGGAGCAAATTCAATATCGTATAAATCGTTCGGCATTTCTAACTCGCCTCTTTTTGTTCGTTTGTAGCCAACATTATCGGCTTCTGCCATAAATATTTTATAATTTAATTCTTTTGCAGTTTCTTTAAAGACCCACCAAGTATTATAAAAACCAAATAATTCGGTTGTATCTTTGTCATATTTTGAAAGTTCATTTATTTCATTATAGTATTTTTTCAAAATATCCTTTATTGACAATTTTAAATCTTCGGCTGTTTTATAATCTTTCAGAAAACGTAAAATATTATTTTTTATATCGCTTTCATTATTATTATCAATGTCTTTTATTACGTCTTTTGCCCACTTTTTATTTAGTTCTTTTTCATTAACAAAATAGTCAATGTAATTTTTCATTCTTATTTGAAGTTTACTCCATTCTTTGCCGTATTTTTCCCAAATTATGTTCCACTTATTTATTTCTTGTTTTGTTTTCTTTTGAGCAAACAAAAGACTTGTTTTTGTTGATGTATAAGGTTCAAAAGTTACTTGTGGAAGACTAATTACAGCTTTGATATTAAAATACTTAAATAGAAATAAACGAATGTATTTATTTTCGCTTGTATCAAAAACACTTTCAGGTAAAACAACTCCAAGTCGTCCGTTCTCACGCAAAAGTTGATACCAACGCTCTAAAAACAGATTTTCAGAATTTTTCTTATTGCTAAATATGAAACTGTGTGGTAACTGTCTTTTCGTCTGTGTGTCAAGGTTTACACTAAACGGTGGATTGCTTATAATTATATCAAATTCACCGTTAATTTCTTTGTCATTGTAAAGAGGCTCGGAAAATGCTTTTTGCAGATAGTTTGGTGCTGTTTCTTTTTTATAAAATCTAAAAGGTAACAAACCGTCTTTAATAAAAATGTTTGTTGTTCCGTCTCCGTGTAAAATCATATTTACTTTTGAAGCAATACCAAGGTCGAAGTTTAAATCAACTCCATAAATATATTTTCTTGCCCAACGGTTTTCATTTCTGTCAGGTTTAAATAATTCTTCAAATCTACTTTGAACGGTATCGTTACTTTCAATTTTATCAAACTGTTTATACTTAATTTCTTTTGTTATAGCTTTCATTGCTTCAATTAAGTATGTTCCACTACCTGCTGATGGGTCTATAATAAATGGTAATTCTTTGTCTTTATTTAGTCTGGTAATTGCAAGTTCGTCAATTTTTAGTGCATAAAGTATAAACTTAACAATTGGAATAGGCGTAAAAAATTGTCCTTTTGTTTGTTTAAATCCGTCTCTTGTGATACTTTCAAAAAAATCGCCAAGAATATCTTTATTTCCGATTTTGCTCTTTCCTTTTGTGAAAGAATATTTTTGAAGGGATTGGACTGTATGAACAAGTTTATTTAAAGGGAATTTTTCTTCGTTTACAATATACATTTTGTCTAACTTGCGTTCATCGTGAATATGTAATTTTTCATTCAACGCTCGTTTGTATAGTTCGTTTACTTTTTTGAATACTTTTTGAGGACTTTCGATATTATCATCATAGCCAAGAACCTGAAATTGATATTCTTCTCCTTGATTTCTTTCACTCTCATCTTGTATTTTGGCAAGTATTAAATTTACTAATGAATAAAATATTTCGCTGTCGTTTGTTCCGCCGCCGCCCCAAAGCACATTATGAAGTCTTTTTCCAAGTCCTTCAATGTCTTCAATATTTAGTTCTGTTGTTAAGTCATAAGTTTTATGTCCTTTAATTAGAGGTTGAATTTTTGGTTTGTTGTATCCGGGTGTTAGTTGGTCGCCGGCTTGAATAAAACCTGCTTTTTCCCAGTCGCTGTATTCCGGATATTTTTCAAAATCAATAATTATTGCTCTGTCTGATATTTCATTATTTTTAAAATCAAGAGTATAGTAAACAAGGTATTTTACTTTTTTTTGTAACTTAGCGAGTTGATATAATTGTCCTTCTATATATTCTTGATCATTTTCAAATTTTTCGGGTGCTTTTACTTCTATGAAAAAAAATGGATTTCCTTTGTCATCGTTTAAAACAATGTCTATTCTGGCTTTATTTACTTTCGGACGACCAATATTATATTCTTTCTCAATTTCAATTAATTCGAGTTTATAATCAAGCTCGTTTACAAGACGATTTATCAAGAAAGCTCTTACAATTTCCTCATTTCCTGTTATTGTATTAATTGTTCTGTGAAGTTTTATCTTATTAGAATATTCGATACTTTTATCCGATAGATTTAATTCAATTATTTTGTTTTTTTCGGATAAACAAAGCTTTTCTATATTTTTTTGCCAATTTTTCATTGAATTTATTTTTTTGGAATTTTTATAGTTACATTACCATTTGTGAATTGTGCAAAGTATTCAGGATTACTATATTCTGAATTTATTAATGCAGGTAGCATAGCTAAAAGCATACCTATAAATGGTATTGCAAATTTATTATAACGAATGATTAAAAACAAAGATAAAATTGCAATAATTGAAAGATACCATTTATTATCATTTTTTTTGCTCCATTTTTCTATGCTTTTAAAAAAACTATCTATCTTTTTTGTAGTAATTTCTTTTTTTAATAGTTCAAACTCATCAGATGTAATGAGACCATTATAAAAGCCTATAAATGTTTTATTTATTGCTTTGGTTGAAATTATTATACTTCTTGGCATTAAAAGTTTTAGTGTTTTATTTATTTCAAATGGATAATTTGAAACAATTCTATCTTGTTCGGAAGTATTTGTTTGATACAGATAGCTTGTTAATTCACTAAAAATATTATTACTATTTTTGATAGGGTGTGTATGAAATCTAATAGGTAGCCTTTCATTTAAAAAAGTATTTGATAACTTCTCTCTATTTTTTTAACTGAGACGCTCTTACTCAATGCATAATTAGTTGTAATGGTGTTTTTTTGGTGCTTCGCACAAAAAAAACCAAAAATAAAATGACAACCAGCACAATGATACAGCCTTTAAGTCTTTGTCTGTTAGTTGTTTCAGTGTCAATTTCCTGTAATTAATCCTGAAATTCTCAGTAATTCCCACTCGGCTAATTTAGCATTTATTTTGGTTTCATTGAGTGTTGTTTTTGTTTTTTTTAGATTTATCTGTGCATCTCTAAATTCTAAATTGCTTAGTTGTCCTAATTTATACTGACTTTGTGTTTTCTTAAAACGTTCTTCTGCTATTTTTAGATTGCTTTCTTCAATTGGAATTAAGTTTAAATAATATTGATATTCTATCCATGATTTTTCAAAATTTTGCTTTAACTTAAATTGTGTTTCTGTTAAATTTATTTGTGAGTTTTCGTAAGAAATTCGTGCATTTTGATACTCTTTTCGTTTCTTGCCACCCGAAAAAACATTTCGACTAACTGTAAATCCAATAGTCGGTCCCATTGTTTTGTTCATTAACATTGTTCCCACTTCAAAATCCTGATTAGTATAATTATACGATGCTTTCAAAGATATTTTCGGCATATAAAAATATTTTGCCGTTTTCATATCTAATTCAGAAGTGTAAATTCTTGATACATCAGTTTGTATGTCAATATTATTTGTAAGCATTTTTTCATATAATTCCTGTTTGTTTATTCCTGTTTTTAAAGCTATTGTGCTTGCAAATATTTCATTCCCTTTTAAAGTGTCCACGCCAAAAATATTATTCAAGTCTAATATGTTTTTCTGTAACATTAAGCGTGAATTTAATACTCTTGTAGAGTCGGAATTTACATATCCGAGTGCTGTAAGTTTTTCTAAATTAGTATTTTGTCCGTATTTTACTTCACTCGAAATATTATTGTAACGTTGCAATGAATAATTAAAAGTTGCAATATTATTGATTAAACCGGCTTGGGTATTTACCAAATTGTAATAAGCATTTATAACATCAATCATTGTTCGTTCTACACTTGCTGTAAAATTAAGTTGTTTTCTGTTTGTTTCTTCTCTTAGAGTTTTTAAGCGGTAATGACTTTTTCCTCTGTCGAAAACGGTATAAGACAAATCAAGGCTTCCGGACAAGTAACTGCTCGCTGCACCGTCTTGATTGGCATTCGGCATATTGCCGTTAAATTCAATTTCTGTATCTAATATTGATTTACTGCCGTTTATATTTAAGTCGAGACTTGGCATTAATCCGGCATTTCCGAGATTTGCACTGTTTTTGGCTATGGTTATATCATTTCTTGATATTTGTAAGCCGTGATTATATTTTATCGCTATTTCTATCGCATTATCTAATGTGAAAATTTCTTGCGATTTAATTTCTTGAAATTGAAATATTAAGAGAATTATTGATATTATTTTTATTGTCTTCATTTTTATAGGTTTTGAAATTGATAAATTTTAAAGATAATCTATTTTGATATTGAAAATTTTACTTGTTCCATTAAAATAGAATTTTGTATTTTCAAAAGTTGGTCTTGCATCTGCGTTTCCTGATTTACCTATGCCTTCCTTTGGCATTCCTATCCAGTTTGTTTTCAATTCGCCGTTGCTGTCTTTGTCATGAAAAAGAAGAATTGAATATTCTCCTTTTTCTACATTTTTTATTGAAAAAGAAGCTTCTTTATTTGTAATTGTTGTGCATCTTAATTTTCTTAATGGCGTTTCATCTATCCCGAAATCTTGCCCCTTTTTAAAAAGTAAAATCATAATTTGTCCTTGGCTATCTGATAGTTCCGAAACATTTATTTTTAATGTTCCTTGTGAAAATAATGTTGTTGAAAACATTATCAAAATCGAAATAGTCATTGCTTTTTTCATTTTTTTTTATTTATTTAATAATTACAAAAATAAAACTACAAAAGTTTATACACAAATTGTTTGGCTTATTTTCAGTAGATAGTGAGCAGTTTTCAGTGAATGGAGAAAAATAAAAAATATATTTTCGATGTATAGAAAAAACGTTTCCAACAAAAAACAATATATTCTTGACACGATATGCAAAAAATTGTATATTTGCAGTGTATTTAACCTTTAAAATGTGCAAAAATAATGACAATACAAGAAATAATAAAACAGACAGAAACCTTTTCCATAGACCAAAAACAACAGCTTGCATATTATTTTTTCTTTTCAATTTTGAATGAAGATAAAAAACAAGATTTTATGCACTTGTTTCAATACGGTAATGATTTTAATACTTCAAAAAAACAAAAGAAAAAAATATGGAAAAGCAAAGGAAAAATAAAATTAAGCAGTGGTTTTGATATTTTAAATAGTAGAGAAAATATTTACACCGATTTATTAAAACAGTATGACTAAGAAAGATATAGTAATTGATACAAACGTTCTGCTCTATTATTTTAAAGATAATACAAAATATTATAAAGTCTCAGTTTCTATTTTAGAAAATGAAAATCTGAATCTTTTTATTACAACTAAAAATATTTCAGAATTATTTGCAGTTCTTACAAAACAAAAAATTTCATGGGCTAATATATTGCTTTTTTTCAACGACATTCAAAAAAATTGCACTATTCTTTACCCCGATAAAAGAAGTTTAAATTTATTCAAAAATATTTGCACAAAATATGAGCCGCAAGGTAACAAAATATTTGATATGGAAATTGTATCAATAATGCTGTCAAACGGAATTAATACTATTGCCACGTTTAATCACAAAGATTTTAAAGAAATTAGCGAATTGCAAATTTTCAACGAGTGTTTATAAAAAAATATGAGTTTGCATATTTGGAAAAACTTTGACTGTCTCCATTTACTCTTCAAGTTTTTCAAATGCCTTTTTTTCTTGAATTACAGGTTCAAAAAATTCGTCTTCTTTTGTTTCGCCTTCCCAAATTCTATACAATAACTTGTTTGCTCCGTTTGTGGCTTTCAGAAAAACAGGAAGTAAAATAAGAGTATTAAATGTAGCAATAGCCAAACCATAAGCCATTGAAATTGCCATTGGAACAAGAAATTTTGCTTGCAGACTTGTTTCCAAAATCAGTGGTGCTAATCCGGCAATAGTTGTTATTGAAGTCAAAACTATTGCTCTGAACCGTGAAACGCCCGCTTTCAGAACTGCATCTTTAAATAGCATTCCTTCTTTTAGATATTGGTTCATTCGGCTTACCAACACCAGCGAGTCGTTTATTACCACACCGGCAACTGCAATTATTCCGTAAAACGATAATACCGAAATTGGTTCGCCGTGAATTAAATGCCCAAGAACAATACCCGTGAAAGTAAACGGAATAAGAATAAGCACAACCGTGGCTTGTTTGAACGACCTAAAATTTATTACAATCATAAAAAAGGCAAGCAACAAAATGATAGGCATTACTTTTGAAACTGATTTGCCTGTTTCTGCCGAAGTTTCGCTTTGTCCTTCGTAAACAATATTTATATCGGGATATTTTTCTGCAATAACAGTTATAATGTTTTGATTAATATCTGTAAGAGCTTCTGAAACAGAGCCTTTTGAATTTACTAATTCAGCTTTTACACTAATTCGTTTTTTGCCATTCAGATGATTTATTGAAAGTGTATTTGCAGATTTTTCAAAGTAAACCAGTTCTTTTATCGGATATTGATTGCGGTCTTTTCGTATTTTAATATCTTCAAGTTTTCCGTAAGATTTAGTTTCTTCATCGGCATATTTTACATATATTTTTACTTCGTCTTGTCCTATTTGCAGACTTTGAGCTTCCAAACCCAAATAACCGTTTCGCAGTTGTTGAGTAATTTCTCTTAAAGTAAAGCCCAAAGATTTTGCTTTTGCTTTTAATTTGATATTCAAATCATTATCCGTTTGCAAATCGGAACTGATAATATCTTTTAGCTCGGGTTTGTTTTTTAATTGATTAACCAAAAACTGTGATGCTTCACGTATTTCGTTCAAATTATCACCTACCAACGAAATTGAAATGGCATCGCCAAAAAGTGATGAATTACCAAATTTTATGCTTTCTACATTATAAATTATGCCCGTTTGTTTTCTTATGGCAGAAGCAATATCAGCACTTGCCAAATTTCGTGTTTCACCATCGAGTAAACTTAACGACAAAGTTCCGTCGTTGCCTTTTGGTCCAGTTTTTTTAATGTATGATAAAATTATTTCGTTGCCGTCTTGGCGTTCCGATTTTATGCTGTCGTTTACATATTTTGATGCTTTTTCTATTCTGTCAAGCACTTTTTTTGTTTCGTTTTCGGTTGTTCCCGAAGGCATTGTTACTGTTATGTTTACAACATCTTCATCAATATAAGGAAAAAAAGTCATTTTTGCTTGTCCGCCAATCAGCATTGCAATACTCAAAATAAATAAAACCAAAGGAACTGAAAATGCTAATAATTTGTTATTCAAACTATAATTTAATATTGGTGCAAATACTTTATCTCTGAATTTTTTTATTGATTTATCTAAAACCATTTGCACTTTCATTGGTTTGTTTCCTCTTTTAAGGGCTTTGGAATGAGCAATATGTGCAGGCAATATAAAAAATGCTTGAATCAAAGAAATCATTAATGTTGCAATAACAATAAACCCTATTTGCGATACAAAACCGCCTATTTTTCCTTCAATAAAAAAGAAAACACTAAAAAACACCATTGTAGTAGTAAGAGCAACCACAATTGGCGGTAAAACTTCTGTAAGTCCTTCTAATGCTGCTTTTGAAGCCGGCATTCCTTTTTCGTATTTTTCATAAATATTTTCGGCAATTACTACGCCGTCGTCCACCAAAATTCCAATAACCAAAATAAGCCCGAAAAGTGAAAAAATATTGACATTTACGCCAAAATACGGTGCCAAAATAAACATTCCCAAAGCGCTTACCGGAATACTCAAAGCAACCCAAAAAGCAAGTCGGATATTTAGAAATAATCCAAGAATAATGATTATCAGAACCATGCCCATAATACCGTTTTTAACCAAAAGGTCAATTCTCTGACCTATAAGAATACTTCCGTCTGTTGTGATTTCTGCTTTTATAATTTCGTTGGATTTATTGAATTTTGAGATGTATTCTTTTGTAAATTCACTTGCTTCAATAATATCTTCGTTTACTGTTGTATAAACCGTAACACTGGCAGATTTTTTATTATTAAAATAATTTCGGTTCGGACTGTCAGACCATTTTTTTGAAATATCGGCAACATTGCTCAACAAAATAAGACCACCCGCATCAGTGGTTCTTATAACGATATTTTCGAGTTCTTGGGCAGTAAATTTTTTGCCTTTTGCACGTATGGTAACTTCTGTATTATCAATAACAAGGTCGCCGGCTGTGAGGTCAATATTTGTATTTGAAACGGCATTTGCAATATCGTTGAAAGTAAGTCGGTATTTATTTAAATCGTATTCACGCACGGCAATTATTATTTCCTCTTCTGGAAAACCTGCGAGTTTTATTTCTGCAATTCCTTCAAAATTGAGCAAATCTGTTTCGGCTTTTTGTGCATAATATTTTAATGTTTTTAAATCTGTTTCACCGTAAATTACAAACTCAGCGGCTATATCTTTTTTATCACGGATATAAATAACGGGTTCTTCCAAATCATTGGGGAAAGAATTAATTTTATCAACAGCATTTTTAATATCCGAAAGCACTTTATTAATATCAGCTTTTGTGTTGGTTTCAACGGTAATTACACAGCTCGATTCCTGCGATTTTGAATGCGTTTTTTTTATGTTTTGCACCGATTTTATTTCTTTTTCAACTTTATAAGCAAATGCACGTTCCATTTCGGTGGGCGATGCACCTATCATTTTTCCTTCTATAATTATGATGTTGCTTGGCAGTGTAGGAAATTGCGATTTTGTTAATCCAAATAGTGAAATTAAACCGATAAGTGATAATAATATCAAAATTACATCGGCTGCTATTGGATATTTTATAAAATAATTTATTGCTGATTTCATGTAATTAACTTTTTAATTAATAATTACAAAAATACTAAGACAAGGGCTTATAAGCAACTTATTTGGGGTGGTTTCAGTAGGTGGTGAGCGGTTTTCAGTGAATGGTAATAAAAATACAAAGTTGTTTTTTGGGGACAAAAAAAAAGCCGATTTTTAATCGGCTTTTTTGTTTTAAAGGTAAGAGTTAGTGATTTTTGGTTATTTATTAAATATTATCAACCCAGTTTTCAATATTTATTTCTGATAATCTGTTAAAGTGTTTTACATTTCTTGTAACTAAAACCATATCATTGGCAATTGCACTGCTCCCGATTAGTAAATCAAAATCATCAATTAATCTTCCCTTTTTTTTCAATTTTGCTTTTTCTTTTGCGTATATATCAAGACTTCCAATAATTGGAACAACTTGAATAGAATTAATAAATTTATCAACCGTCTTTTTGTTTTCTTGTTTTTTTGAACTATTTTCTATTCCATATTTTAATTCTGCAATAGTTATCTCTGAAATATATAAATTTTCGGCTCTTATCTCTGCAAATTTTTCTTGTAAATGAAATAGCCCTTTGATATAGTAAACACAAATATTTGTATCAATTAAATATTTCATAATTCAATATTTTTGTCAGCAAAATACCTTGCTTCATATATGTCTTTTATCATTTCATCTGCTGTTTGTTCTGAAATAAATGCACCGAAACAACTCAATAATTGTTCTTGTTTTATTTCGGTTTTATTTAACATTGAAGTTGATATACGAGAGATTAACTCAATTTTTGCTCTTTGACTGAGGTTTTGAATTAGACCAAAATAATTATCAATAATTGTATTTCTTACTTCCATAATTTTTTAGATTTAAAGTTCGTTAAAATATATTTAATCATTTAACTTCTTTTTCGCTTTTAATTGTTCTAAGTGTTTTTCAGGATTAAAATTATGAGCATTTCCACTTTCTATACCTTCTTGAATGGCACTTTTTAAAGCAATAACTTTGTTTTCTTCCTCCTCTAACAGCCTTAGTCCAGCACGAATTACTTCACTTATATTTTTGTATCTGCCAACAGTTATGCGACTTTGAACAAAGCTATCAAAATAGTTACCCAAGGATATTGATGTATTTCTATTCATAATATTAATTTTCTGCAAATATACCAATAATTGGTAACTTTGTCAAGTTTTTTTTCTAATCCCACATATTATTTTTCTACAATTTTCACTTCCATACCTTTGTATATTCCAATAGATTTAGCAGATAGTAATTTTGTTCCGTTTGGTATTCCTTTTACAATTACTTGATTATTTTTGTAGCCTGCAATTTCAATATTTACTATACTTATTTTGTTGTTTTCAACTGTATAAACAGTGTTGTTTTTATTTATTAATGAGCGGTTTATAAGTGTAGCATTCTCTACTGAATTTGATTTTACGGAAGCATTCAAATACATTCCCTGAAAAAGTCCTTCGCCGGAAACTGAAATGTAAACAGTTTGAGTTTGTGTGTTTTCATCAATTGTTTTTCCAATGCGTTTGACTGTTCCTGTCCATGATTTTACATTATTATCTGTCGAAATTTTTACTTGTGTTCCTTTTGTAAGCGTGCCTACATCAAAAACAGGGACTGAAATTTCAAGTTCAAATTTTTTGGTATTTATAAAAGTTTGTTGTGGTTTGAAACATGTCTCATATTCTTACTTATATTCGTTGTATGTTGTTATATTTTAAAAATTGCAATGAAAATCAATAACATAACTGCCTACTGTCGGCGTGGCTTAAATGCCACACCGACAGTTTTAAACAGGCAAAATGTAACAAACCAGTACAATTTATCGCTTTTTCTTTTGCATAAATATCCAGAACTCACAAAAACAGTTTTCTTTTTCCAAAACAATCGCAAGTTAAAAGTT
>JAOZVK010000549.1 GCA_029938185.1 Bacteroidales bacterium
ATAAAATTAGAACTAATAATATTGTTGTAATTTATTAATTTTTATAAGCCCAGGCGTAAGCAATGTAAAAAGGCTAAAAAGAACTAATTTTTGTACACATATGAAATTTACAATCAGGGTTTTATTTTAATTAAAGCCCTGATTTAGCTTTAAATATACAAACAAGGTTTAAGACCTTTAATAAGTAATTAACAACGAATAATTTTATTTTCGCCTGATAAACAATATAATATAAAAATAAAATTATCGTTTTTATCTAATTAATAAGTAGTCTTACAAAAGTTTTTAGGTATTTACATTTATACAATTAACTATATTATAGTAGTTTACAAAAACGCGTAAGCCACATTAAAATAGGTCGAAGACCTTATATAGTGCGTAAGCAACATTAAAAGGCTCGAAGAGCCAAAAATATAAAATAAAATGAGAAAATTTGATGAAAAATTTAAAACTAAACTTTACCAAACAATAGAAGATATCGAAAACAATTCACTTGTTGAAGTTGTAGCAATGATAAAAGCAAATTCAGGAAACTACAGAGATGTTTCATTTTTTACTGGAGCGGTAGTTCTGTTTTTAGCTTATACATATTTTATGTTTGCACCTACAATATTTGATGTTTATTTGATATATTTTATGACAATCATTGCATTTGTTATTGGTTTTGCTCTCGTTGAATTTATTCCACCAATAAAAAAGGTATTGTCAGGAAAAAAACGAAAAGAAAAAAATGTAGAAGTTTATAGTCGTGCTATTTTTCAAAAAGGAGGTATGCGGCATACAAAAGAGAAAATAGGGGTATTGATATATGTATCTCTTTTCGAAAAAAAAATAAAAATAGTTGCCGATAGAGGTGCAAAAACTATGGTTCCAGCTGAAGAGTGGGATAAAATAAAAACTGATTTTCAGGAGGTATTTAATGCATCGGATTTTCAAACTGCATTTCTTGAAAAACTTAAAAATTGTCAAACAATTTTTTCAAAATATATTCCTCCAGTTGAAGATGATATTAACGAACTACCCGATGATTTGGATATCGACCTTTAAAATCTTAGCCCTTACTAAAATTTTTAGACATGAAAAAAACATATAATTTATTAGTTATTTTAATTTTTTTGCTAAGTCTAACAAGTTGTTCGGATACAAAAAAAATTGAAAAGAAAAACTTTATTATAGAAATTCCCAATGATATGAGAATACCTGAATGGGGTGCAATTCTTGATAAAAACATTAAAATTAAAAATGCTGAAGCTGAACTTGTATTTGAATATATTAGCTACACTATTATAGTTTTAGAGAATACTAAAAATGAATTGAATAAAAAGTATACCATTAATAACTTTATTAATAAACAAATAGATACACTTTTTACCTCTAATGTATATCACAAAACTTATGAAGAAGAAATTAATGATAATAAAGCTTTTATTTCAAATATTGTTACAATAGACTCAAGTAGAACAACTACAACATCAGGTGATTATACTTACTTTTGGAAAATTGCAGTATTTGAATCTAATGACCAATTTTTTACTATTCTTACCGCATCAAGTGGTTATCATGGATACTTCTATGATGATGAAATACTACATTCAATTAGCTCATTTATAATAAAATAATAGGTCTTCGACCTATTTAATATTGCTTACGCATGATATATAACAAACAGTATTTTAGTAGATAAGCTTAAGAATTTGACTTTTATAAAAATGTTATAAGTTATTAACCAGTATATTGTACATTGTATCATTGAATAATTGAATAATTGAACCATTGAACCATTGAACCATTGAATAATTGAATAATTGAACCATTGAAAGTATAACAACATGAAACATTTAATCTACATATCAATAATTAGTTTTTTTGCATTTTTTATAATTAGTTTCCTATCAATAGACAATGTATCTGCACGCCCTGGTGGTGGTCATTCCTACAAAAAGTCGAAATCCAAATCTCGCTCAAGTTCGCGCTCAAGTTCAGGTTCAAGTTCGAGAAGTTCGTCTTATTCTAAGAAAAAAAGTTCGTCATATTCATCAAGTAATGAGGGAAGCCCCAGTGGTGATTATGATTATTCTGATTATGACTATGAATTTTCAAGAGCTGAGTCTTCTGAGAATTCTGCTTTGTGGTCAGGATTGATATTTCTTGCAGTCTTTGGGTCAGTCGGCGGTATAGTGAAATTTAATGAAGCAAGGGAAGAGAAACGAAACCTTGTATCAAAACCAACAGTTGAAAACAAACAAGAAAAATATAAAAAAAATATAAATAATTTTAACAAACTCATAAAAGCCGATCCCAGTTTTTCACAAGTATTATTTTTAGATTTTGCTTCATCTGTTTTTATAAAATATAAATCGTGGCTTGGAAAAAAAGAGTTTATAAACTTAACACCTTTTGTGTTACCCGGTGATATTGAATATGCTCAAGCCTTTCCCGAATCAATTTCCGAAATTGTTATTGGTAGTATAAATTTATCGAAAATAAGCATTAATAATCAAACTCAGAATATTGTTGTAGAAATTGATGCTAATTACACTTCAAAAGATGAAACAGATGATTGGTCAATGAGGTTTGCAGTTGTCGAAAAATGGCAATTCAGCAGAAAAGTTGGAACACTATCGCCCGAACCTGAAAAAATGCGAGAACTTTCATGTCCCGTTTGTGGTGCAAATACAGGTTTTACAAGTGCAGGAAATTGCGAAAGTTGTGGCACAAAAATAGAAAATGGAGAAAAACAATGGTATCTATCATCGCATAAACTAATGAATAGCGAAAGTTTTGACACTAAAGGATTGGCATATTATGCACCCGAAGCTGGAACAGAATTACCTACAATATATCAAGCAACTTTGGACAGAAACACCAAAAAATTTGCTGATAAACACAATATAGAATGGGACGAATGGAAAAACAAATTTGAAAACTCGCTTGTTAACGATTATTTTACAAAACTTTATGCAGCTTGGTCTGTAAAAAAACTTGATAATGTAAGAAATTTATTATCAGACAGGCTCTACGAATCGTGGATGTTTTGGATAGACAATTACACTAAAGAAGGATTGACAAATAAATTAAATAGTGTAAAAATCGAAAAAACAGAATTTGTAAAAATGGAAATTGATAAATTTTATGAATCCGCAACAATTAGAATAAGTGCATCATGCAAAGATTTTGTTATTAATAAATCAGGGAAGCTTGTAGGAGGGTCAAAAAGCAAAAACCGAAAATTTAGCGAATATTGGACTTTTGTTAGAAGAACAGGAGTCGAAAGAGATAGCTACGATTACAACACATGCCCAAACTGCGGTGCTCCTTCCGACAAAATGGGACAAACAGGAACTTGCGAATATTGCAACACAAAAATAAGTAATGGCGATTTTTCTTGGGTTTTGGCTACAATTACTCAGGATGAGGTTTATAAGGGTTAATAAAAGGTCGAAGACCTCAGCACTTAGTATTTATTAAATTTTTAGAATCAATTTTATTAAACTCTGGTTGAATATTGAAATGTGTTATTTTATTTTTATACATTATTTTTCTATTTCTAATAGGTAAGGTCTTCGACCTATTTAATGTTGCTTACGCAAGATATATAATAAACGGTATTTCAAAAAGTAAGCTCTATACCAAATAGGTAAAAACTTTTGTATGGATGCTTAAGTAAGTAGGTCATTGTATAAAATCGACACTTTGTAAAGTTGTAACTTATTGTAAT
>JAOZVK010000111.1 GCA_029938185.1 Bacteroidales bacterium
CAGAACTCACAAAAAACGTCAAATTGAACAAAAACAATAGCAAATTAAAATGAAAGATTTATATCGAATATTTGGCAAGTTTCATTTTTAATATTTTTTAGCTAACAGTTTAAAAATAGATGAAAAATTATAAATATACGAGAGTTAAATGCCTTTAGGCATGATATATAGATAGCCCCCGATGGTAATCGGGGGTAAATATAAATAATATTCTCTCAAATGCCGTAGGCATGGGCTATTTGCCTAATCCTATGCTGTTTAATAGGTCATGCCTACGGCATTTTGGGGAGGTATTTGCATTTATGCCCACCGATTACCATCGGTGGCATGCGTATAGTTCATGCCTAAAGGCATTTAAATCACTTGCTAATTTAGTTTATGAAGTTCAAAACTTCAGTTTTTTAAGTTATAAAACTGTTAGGTGGAAATTGAAACTTGCTCTTTATTAACTTTTAACTTGCGATTGTTTTTAAAAAAAAGAACTATTTTTGTGAGTTCTGAAAACTGGTAGCTCGCATTTGCATTTCATTAATTTAAACACCATATTAAGTACCCTAACAAAAGTTCTTCGGAATTTGTTTTTGTACAATTGGATACATAATAGCAATTTATAAAAATGCGTAAGCCACATTAAATAGGTCGAAAACCTTAGTATTAAGTAGGTTGATATATAAAAACGACACTTTTGTTTTTTATATTGTGTTGTTTATCAGGCGTAAGCAAAATTGTTCATTGTCCATTGTTCATTGTTAATTACTTATATATCAAACAGTATTAAAAAAATCATAAACCATAAATTATAAATTATGAACAATAATTATATTAAATTTGAAGAAGAACGAAATTTTGGTGAAATAATTTCAGCAACATTTACGTTTTTAAGACAAGAATTAAAAGGTATATTAAGAGCTTTGATTATATATACAGGACCATTTATTCTACTTGCATCTTTTTTTTCAGCAGTAAATCAAACAGATTTTTTTTCAGATGATTTGCTCCCAAGTAATGACCCATTGTTTTTTTATTCAAATATATTTTCTATAAGTTACTTATTGTCGCTTATTTTTATACTATTATCAATGACTATGATGACATGCACGATATTTGGCTATATAAGTTTGTATGTGAAAAATGGAAAAAATAATTTTAATTTTGATGATTTATGGAAGTCTATTTTAAACAATTTTTCAAAAATACTTATAACTCAAATAGTAGTTGGTTTTGCAATTTTTTTATCATTTTTTATGTATATATATCCAGCTTTTTATTTGTCAGTGGCATTATCAATTATTTACATTGTAAGGATTGTTGAAAACAAAAGTCTTATAGATTCAGCAAAAAGAAGTATTTTTTTAATTAGTGATAACTGGTTTCTTACATTTATTGTTATTGCTGTAATATATGCGCTTATATCTTTTGCAAGCTTTATTTTTTTAATTCCAACAATGGCTCTCACTATGTTTTATACAATGAGTAATTTAAGTGGAGAAGGTGAAGTACCTGGATTATTATTTACAATAGTTATGTTAATTTCTACATTTTTATCTACATTATTGTATGTTGTTCCGTTTACAACATTAGGTTTTCAGTATTACAGTTTAGTAGAAAAAAAGGAAAATCCTGGATTATTGAAAAAAATAAATGCTATAAATGAAAATTAAGATTTTTAACCTATTTATAGTTGCTTTTGTATTAATGCGTAAGCAACTATAAATAGGTCGAAAACCTTACTTCTGATTTGGTTTTTAAAAAAAAGAACTGTTTTTGTGAGTTATGAAACTATTTCTTTGAAGAAAGTTTTAGAACATTTTCAATAACTTTTAACCTTTTATTAACCTCATCAATTTTTGATGACAATAAATCAATTCTATTTAGCTGAGTTTTATTTGAACTTACGAATTTTGAGTTCTCCGCTTTCAATTTATTAATTAACTCTTGTTGTTTTTTCATTGCTTCTATCATAACAGGTATTAGACCTGTATAATTTATTGATTTGTAACCATCAATTCCTGTTTTTACAAGTTCGGGATAAATTTTTTCAACCTCTTGAGCTATTAAACCAATTTGCTTATCTTTACTAAAACTTTTTGCTTTCCCCTCTGTATCCCAATAATAATTAACACCTCTAAGTTTTAGTAATTTATATAAGGCATTATTTAAAGGTTTTATTTTTATTTTAAGTCTTATATCTGAGGCATGTGTTAGAGTACCGATTAATGTTGCATCTCCATTTTTATATACAATAAAAGCATTGGATCTTGCATCATCAGCTGTCCCATTTCCAACGGTAAAAATAGGATCAGTTGCTGTCCATGTACCAACTCCTCCTGCTGGTTGACTTTTATTATACCTACCTATTGCCAATTCGCAATAACTGTTTGCCTGAGTTTCTAATCCCAAAGCTAATGAATTATCACCTCTTGCTTCAGTATTTAAACCTGCTGCTACTGAATAATTACCATGAGCATGAGCATTATGACCAACAGCCATAGCATAATTACCATCACCGAAACCAGCTCCTCCTGTTTTACAATCTTTTCCAAATGCTACAGAAAACCCACCATTTACAGTATTCCCCTTTCCAGTAGATGCCGAATAAGTTCCCGTAGTATTATTATTATTTCCAGCAGCAAACGAATAAACACCTTTTGCTGTATTATTTAGCCCGAAAGCTACAGAATAATCACCAACATTTGCATCATCCCATTGAGTGCCTTCCACTCCACCAGCTCTAAACAAACCATTTGTTGGATAAAATACCATGCGTGTACCTGCACCTTTGTTGGGAATATTTACTGCAGCATCAAAATCTCCAGTAACTAAAAATCCTTTTTTTGCAATATATGCATGAAATTTATCATCTGGGGTATTAGTTCCTATCCCAATATTTTTATCTGTATTATAAACATTATTTCCAGATAAACTCCAATTGCTACTTCCTCCATTTGCATCAACATAAGTTTTTACAGCTTTTTCGGTAGGTATTTTAGAATCGCTGTTACTGGCAAGAGTTCCGTCTATTGAAAACTCACTTATTGTTGAGCCACTATTTAATTTTAAATTTCTGCTAAATAATGTTCCACTTGTTAGTACTATATTATTATTTGATATTGTCCAATCTCCTGTGAGGTCAGCAGTACCATCTCTTGTTATAAAACTACCTGAAGCTGTTCCTGTAATTGCTTTCCATACATTTCCAGCAGCGTTCCACGATAAAAAATGTCCATCTAATTTAGTTGATACATCTACATCTTTTAGATTTGATAAACCAATATCAACATTATTTTCTGTATCTTTTGATAATGCTTTGGCACTATTTGCAGTTTCGGCAACTTGCGAATAAGGAACTGATTGTAATTTAGTTGTTCCCATATCCAGCAATCCGTTTAAAAATGTTTCATCTCCAAAATCGACTCTAACTTTAATATAAAATTCATCTGATGTTGATGCTGATGACCAATCAATAGCCGAAAAACTTGCAGCAGTACCTGAAAATGTTCCTTTGCCATTTCCTATTTCTACCGAAAATAATCCAAATTCATTTGTTGTTGGATTATGTGTTTCTTGCCAAATTGATGTACAGCCTTCAAGCTCATCGCATTTGTTTCCTTGTAATATAGTTATTTCGACTACTATCTCTTTATTTGCAATTGGCTTACCATTATCGGATCTTGCAACAGCTTGATAATTGAACGTTTTGGGTATCTGTGCATAAATATTATTAAATGAAGTTAATAACAAAAATATGATAAAAATTGCTTTATATGTATTGTAATGTGTTTTCATGAATTTTAAATTTACTATTTATTAAAATTAATTTACAAAATTATAATCATTCCATTGTGTGTATTTAATTTAGAAAGTTTTATTTATTTAATTTAATAAACTTAAAATCTGTGATATACGATTTTGTTTTAAAAGAAACAATTCTTATCATATACTGACCAGCATTTAAGTTTTGTATATCTATATTAAATTTATTATTTGTTTTATATTCAATTATTTTATCAATTAATAATCTGCCAAATATATCATAAATTTGAATTATGTATTTTTCATCTTTAGCATCTTTTATTCTAATATTTATAAAATTATAAGTAGGATTAGGAAAAACAGATACTTTTATATTATTGTTATTATTATTATTTTCTTTTTTTCTAATATTTACAATTATTGGATTAGCTTGTTGAAAACCTTGAGTAAGTATTTTTTTATTTTTAAACGAAGGCGTAATCAATTGTCCAATTGTATATGATATTGTTTTTCCACTTTTATTATGTACGCTACCTGCTGTAGAAATTACAGACGGTGTTAATATCTGAGCATCTACACTAAGTATTGATGCCATCATTATAATAATTAAAATATATTTTTTTTTATTAAGCATATATTATGTTTTTCATAAAAATTATTGTGTTATTAAAAATAAATACAAAATATTATTTTGTTTAACACATTATTTGAAATTTAAAAGAATGTGTAAGGAAATTACGAATTATAAATTACAAACTACGAATTGGTTTACACCTAATAAGTAATTAACAATGAACAATGGATAATTAACAATTTTGCTTACGCCAGAATTACAGCAAGTTACAACTTTACAAAGTGTCGATTTTATACAATAACCTACTTATAAGTATCTTACAAAAAACAAATCGGAAAGTTATTTCTTAACGATTCCTAAGCAACATTATACTTTAAACTGTTATCAATTATTAATCAAAGTATTGTACCATTGTACCATTGTACCATTGAATCATTGTACCATTGAATAATTGAATAATTGTACCATTTAAAGTATAAATAGCTCGAAGACCTTATTTTCTATATGCAGCTTCAATTCTACGGTTTTTGGCTCTCCCCTCTCTTTTTTTGTTGTCTCCAATAGGATTTTCATCGCCCCTTCCTTCATAAATTATTCTACTACGAACAATTCCTTGTCTCACGAGGTAGTCACAAACTGCTTTTGCTCTTTTCATCGAAAGACGTTTATTATATCTTTTTGAGCCTTGATTATCTGTATATCCTGAAATTTTAATAGTTAGTTTAGTATCTTTTTTCAATTTAGATACAAGTTTATTTAATTCTGGGAAAGATGATGAAAATAGAATTGCACTATTATTACCAAATTTAAGATTTTTAAGAATAAATGTAGAGTCCCAGTTTTTAGAATCAATATCTACTACATCTTGTTCTAATCTTTTTAATCTATTATCTACATCTTTTAATTTTCTTCTTGATTTTAATGATTGTATACGTACAGTTTTTTCAATTTTTGCCAACCTTAATTCAATTTTTTCATTGATTCCTTCGTCCTCTTTTATTATTGGTTTTGGAAACATTGTTGGTAATTTGCGAACTTTTCCTGGTTTAATAAGAATTCCCAATGATATTTCATGAGTACCCGATGATAATCCGGCAATACCACCTATACCAATTTCATAAGTATAGTTAATTAAAATTCTATCGCTAATAGCACCACCTGTAGTTATTCCAAAAATAGAACCAGCATGATAAGTTAATGCTGTCCACAATCTATTTTTATACATAAGCATCATAGCTGCTTCATAGTTTAATGGACTATTTGCAGTTTTTCTTACAATAGCTGTTGGTTCGAATACATATTTTTTTTCACTAAAAGTGAAAGCATATGATGTATGAAATAAATAATGACGCTCGGAAGAATATGTACCTCCTTCGCCTTTGTTGAATTTTGATGAGAGACCTATTGCTCTAGGAATAGATATACCAACATATAAACTTTTCATATTATATACTGCTCCAACTGCTACATCAAATGAGTTTGTTAGCAATGTACTATTATTTAAAAATAAAGGATCAACTCCTGTAGATTTTACACTTGATATATCAATTTGACTTCTGAATATTTTAGCTGCCAATCCAAAACTTACGCTTTGAGCTTCACCTAATTTTAGATGGTACGCATATGCAATATCTGTATAAAAATTTCTAAAATTGCCTATTTGTTCACTATTGATTGATAGTCCTATACCCATTTTTTCTTTTAAAGGAAATTTTATATCAATCATTTGTAGACGAGGCGATCCTTCTATACCAACCCAATTTTGTCTATAACCCAAAAACATTTCTATATTTCCATTAAAACCTGCAAATGCTGGCGATAAAGCAAATTTATTTGTAAGATATTGATTGTTTTTTGGTAGTTGTTGTGCACCTATTATTGTACTTACAAATAGTATAATTGTTGTTAATATGTATATTTTATTTTTCATTATTTTTTTCTGAATTTGGTAATTATATTTTAAGTACTATTACAAAAATTAGGTTTATTATATAATATATTAGTTAACAATCTGAATACAACAATGTTATATCTGTCGAAAATCTTACTTAATAATATCAACATATCCAGCTTTACCTTTTTTTCCAACCCCCTTTATAACAAAATAATATGTACCAGCATCAAGAGGTTTACCATTACTTGATGTTCCTGTCCAATTATTGGCATATTTTTCTGTTGTGAATACTAAATTTCCCCACCTGTTGTAGATATTTAATTCATAAACATCGGTAAGTTCCATACCATCTATATATAAATAATCGTTTATACCATCACCATTTGGGGTTATAATATTGTTTTTAATTACAATTCCACCAGCACCATCTACTGATGTTTTTACAACAACTGTAATAGTGTCTGTATTAGTGCAACCATTTTCATTAGTCACTGTTACTACATACTTACCAGCTAAAGTTGCAATTATAGTTTCACTAGTTTCACTAGTTGTCCAAAGCACACTGCTATAAACATCGCCTTCTGCTGTTAAGCTAACACTTCCTCCTTCGTAAAATACTGTATCTGTAGCATTTTTAATTTCGACACTAGGAATCTCACGTATTGTTAAATCAACTGTTTTAGTTGCTTTTGTGCCATCTACAGCTATAGCAGTTAGGGTAACAGTTACAAGCCCTGCTTTAAAATATTTATGTTCGGGATTTTCTTTGTATGATTCGTAGTTATCACCAAATGACCAATGTATAATATTATATTCACTTGATTTGTTTGTAAATTTTACAGTATCACCAATACAATATGTTGCATTTGCATTATTTATGTCAAAATCAGCAGTTACTGCTTTAGGTTTAGATATAACCGTATTATCAAAATTTATTGAATATATTTTATTTTTAAAAGAAAAAAAAGATATAAACAATATTGATATGTAATAAAAATACTTCATATATATAATAATTTTAAATAAGTTCTTTTAGCTTTCTTTAACCTTATAATCTAAAAACATAACAATATACAAAAAAACAGCTTAAAATAGGAAGTTTTAAAGTTTATTTACATATAATTTTTTTATACTATTTAATCAACTTATAATCAAGTTTAGTAAAAATATTTATGTGTAAGAAACAAAAGTCACAAAGAGCCAAAATTTCATAAACTGTTAGGAACAAAAAAAATGCCATTGTTGAATATACTGTACATTTATTTATTTTTTATAAATACTAACGTAATAAATAACTATTATGATATAATATAAATTTATTAACAATACTATATTTATAAAATAGCTCCAAAAAGTATACAATGCTTTACATGGTCTTGGTAATTAATACTTAATACCATAGTGTACGTATTATTTTTATATATGTTACATATAATATAGTATCATTCATGTACATTTATAGTTCTTTTATCAAAAATATTGTCTTGATATGCTTATTTGAGAATATTAAGTGGTCTTACAAAAGTTTTTCGTCATAAGTATTGGATACAAAGATAAAATTATTTTTATTGCAGAAAAAAATATGAAGAAAGTTTTAACAATTATCGATCAACAACAAACAGAGTTAGAAGAGCTTTACAAAAATCGAAAAACAAACAGGGTTCGCAGGCGGAGTCATTTAATTTTGCTTAGTGGTAAAAACAAGTTTATTAAAGAGTTACATGATATCTTGTGTGTGCATCGAGATACGGTTTGTTCTACAATTGATAATTTTAATGAGTATGGAATAAAAGGTATAGATAAATATCGTTCAGGCAGACCACTTGCGTTAACAAAGGAAGAAGATGAATTTGTTTTAAAAAAAGTTGCCAAAGATTCTCGAAACTTAAAGAAAATACTGTTCAAACTAAAAACCAAATTTAACAAGCTTATTTGTAAAGTAACACTTATTCGATTTCTTTAAAAAAAAGTTTATATGGAAACGAATACGCAAATCTCTGAAAAACAAGTATAATAACTTCAGAACTCACAAAAACAGTTTTCTTTTTCCAAAACAATCGCAAGTTAAAAGTTAGTTAAAGTTACTCATAAACTAAAAAATTAAATGTAGAATATCGAATGTAGAATACTGAATGTAGAATGTGAAAAATAAGATATTTCTATGATAACTAAAGTATTATGTTGAATATTATTCTGTATAATACGTTCTACATTCAATATTAAATATTCGATATTCTACATTTTATATTCGATATATCTTTAATTTTAATTTGCCATTGTTTTTGTTCATTTTGACGCTTTTTGTGAGTTCTGAGCTTTGCTTTCGTTTTGGTTAAAAATATTTTGAATACTTTGTTTAAATGCGAATAAGATGGATTATTAGATTTGTATTTTTTTGATGAAGTTAGTACTGTTACAAAAGTTTTTCGACATCTAAGGTCTTCGACCTATTTAATGTGGCTTATGCATTTTTGTATATTGTTATTATTTAACTAATTATACAAATATTATGATGCTACGCACCTTAATTTTGGGGTGCGAAAGCGGATAGTCATTTATTTTAATATGCGCATGGAAAGAGTAGAGTAGGGGAGGAGCTGGGTTTATAAAAGTAATAAATTACAACAATATTATTAGTTCTAATTTTATTCTTTTTTTTATATTTTTCAAGCTGTGCAATCAAAGTCCGTAAGGACGACATCTATTGTTAAACCACGATGATTATTAAGAACTTATGACATAAAGTCCCTCAAGGGACGAGCTATTTTGCTTTATTCCCACAACGATAGTTGTGGGTTTACAATAGTTCGTCCTATCGGACTTTTGTTTTGCTCAGAGTCTCCGAGTATAATAACTCTGTGATACTTTGTGAAATTTTACTCTGTGCTTAAACTATTGTACAAAAAATTACTAACTAAACAAAAGAATGTTTTAGGAACTAATAAAAAACTTAAATAAGCTGCATTTGCTCGTATTTTTATAAGCCCAGGCATGGACTATTTGCCTAATTTTATGCTGTTTAAGATGTCATGCCTACGGCATTTTGGGGAAATATTTGCATTTATGTCCACCGATTACCATCGGTGGCATGCCTATAGAACATGCCTAAAGGCATTTAAAGTAATGCGTTATATCATAGAAACATCTTATTTTTCACATTCTACATTCAATATTCGATAATTTTTTTATTTATGAGTAACTTTAGGTAACCTTTATTAACTTTTAACTTGCGTTTGTTTTTGAAAAAAAGAACTGTTTTTGTGAGTTCTGAGACTAGGGAGGAGCTATAATATTAAAACTAAAAAACTTTGTGGAAAAGAGGCTACACGTATAGTATTGGACATTATTTTATTTTTTGACAGGATTTACAAGATTAACAGGATTGATTTTTATCTTGTTACTAAATACTTGATAAACAAGACTGTATAACTTCTGACGGGTAGCCCTGTTTATTAAGTGTAAGCAAAATTATTCATTGTCTATTATTAAATGTAATCACTTAGCTTACTAATTCTATTTTACGAACTTAAAAGATACTAAAAATAAGATGTTTTGTATCTTTTAGTTCCAAAAAATGCTTAATATTTTGAATTTTTATTTCTCAAGTTTTTTGCTCTGAAAGGGCAAAAGCAATAAAATACAATGCATAGTTTTTTTTATGAATACACTAATTATTAAATACTAATACAAATGATTTAATGGTCTAATTATCAAGTTGTTTTGAGTTCGTAAAGTAGAATTAATATAAATATAAAAGTGCATAGCATAGCTTATGCAAAATTATTACTTTAAATATGTCAGAGAGTCCACAGTCTCCAGTTTACAGGCATTTTTACTCAGCTTTTTCTTCTCTTGCGTAAGCCGACTGCCTAATGTAGACTACCAACTGAATTTAAGAAAGTAATACCGATATAGTATAAAAACTTTGTTTTTTTAATACAGTTTCGCAACATAATAATATATAATCAATAAATTTCTGGCATTTTTCATTTATCGCTTAATTCTTTTTGGATTTAAAACCTTATTTTTTTGTTTTAACCCTTAGTAGAAATAAAGTTTAATTGTCATTATTAACCTTGTTATTTTATTTAAACTATTATAAATAAGGTAATAAGGTTTAAGAAAACGTGGTCATATTTATTTTCTATTAAGGTTTTTAAGAATAAAAAAAGTGTAAACTACTTTTTGACATTTATGAAAAATGCCAAATTTCTTTACATTTAATCTTCATCTTCTAACTTGAAAATATCTTCAAGTTTTACTCCAAAAAATCTGGCTATTTTTAATGCTAAAACTGTTGAAGGAACAAATTTTCCTGTTTCAATTGCATGGATTGTTTGTCGAGAAACATCAACTTTTTTTGCCAGTTCAGCTTGAGTCATTTTGTTTTTTGCTCTCTCTACTCTAATAGTGTTATTCATTTTTTTCATTTTTTTGGATTTTAATCAATTTTTCAGCAAAAAATTATTTTATAAATTTGGTTTTAAATATTATCAAAAAAATTGTTATAAGATAGATTAAAACCTTTGATATACTTTTTTAGAATATATTAAGTAGGCTTACAAAAGTTTTTCGACATTTGTTTTCGTATAATTAATTATATGAAAATAGTTTATAACAATGCGTAAGCCACATTAAATAGGTCGAAGACCTTAGTTGTCCTTTTTTTCTTTTAGTTTAAAAATATTTTCAAGTTTTACACCAAAAAATCTTGCAATTTTAAGGGCTAAAACTGTTGAAGGAACAAATTTTCCTGTTTCAATAGAATGAATTGTTTGACGTGAAACTTTAACTTTTTTAGCTAATTCAGCCTGAGTCATTTTGTTTTTTGCTCTTTCTACTCTAATATTATTATCCATTTTCTTATATTATTATATTGTGAAAAATTATAATTGTGTTTGAATTAGGTCAAAAACCTATTATGTAATGTTAAGTGCTGTTACATAAGTATTCGATATTTACTTATTCATAGCTCTTTGATTAAGTTGTTTTATATTAATGCGTAAACAACTATAAATAGGTCGAAGACCTTACATAAGTATTTCGACATTTACTTATTCATAGCTCTTTGATTAAGTTGTTTTATATTAATTCGTAAGTAACTATAAATAGGTCGAAGACCTTACTTATCTTTTTTTTCTTTTAGTTTAAAGATATCTTCAAGACTAACATCAAAAAATCTTGCAATTTTAAGTGCTAAAACTGTTGATGGAACAAATTTTCCTGTTTCAATAGAATGAATTGTTTGACGAGAAACTTTTACTTTTTTAGCTAAATCAGCTTGAGTCATTTTGTTTTTTGCTCTCTCTACTCTAATAGTATTATCAATCATATCAGATTATATTTTAGTTTGTTATTAAAAATAAAAAATTTCAATAGCTTTATTTTTTACGTTTAGTTGCAATAATTCAAAAAATGTACCACAAATTATATTTAGCTTATAATATTGTCTTGAATACATATTTTAAATGTTTGTAAGTATCTATAATTTAGAATTGTAAACTTTAGTAATTTTTTGTTTTTTTTAATTTTAAACTTTTTCTATTTGAAAAATTATAGATGTTACAATTGTAATATTAGTAAAACCGTAAAAATGAAAATCTTTGATAATATATTTTATATTGTGTTAATATGCAGTATAACAGTATATTAGTAGGTGGTGTGTAATTGTAAACTTGCTAATTAGTTTAGTAAATAGGAATTATAGAATGTTAAATCGTAGTTTACATAATGTAGTATACAGATATAAATATGTAAACTAAAAAGAACAAGATGTAAATATGATATGTGAAATAGACATTAGATATGTGAAAAATGACTATAAAATGTATATATATTGCAGGTGTATTGTACGAGAATATACGTATGATTAACTATATGTACATTAAAATATACTTAAATATTGTTTTTATATTTAACAGTATCTCAAACTGTCATATAATCAACCATATAGTATGTTAATGTGAATTATTATTAAATTGAGGGCTACAAAAACTATACCGTTTTCACTAATTGAATATCAATTTGTATAGTAAAGAGTATTAATATAAATTTTTGGTAGTGTTACAAACTGGTAGTTAATTTTTTTTGAAGTTCTAAATTATACCAGCAAAAAAAATACTTAATTGCTCCAATATGATTTTCTATAATTTTAGAAAATGAAAGTACTTTTCTTACAAGTCTTGAAACTCTTTGTCTAACCGTATTATTAAATCGTTCTACATGATTTGTGTCTTTTTTAATTTTTGAATAAAAATGTCTGTCTTCTGGTAACACTTTTTTATAAGCGTCCCAATCATCAGAATAAAATATCCCATTGTCTTTAAGGTACTTAGGGATTATATCCCATAATAATTCTGCACTAACTCTGCCTCTGTCTCCAACATGAAAAGCAATAACTTGTCTTGTTGTTCTGCATAATGCAATCCAAATCCATTTCTTATTATCTTTACTTCCAACAAAACTCCACATCTCATCTAATTCACTATATATAAGCTCAGAACTCACAAAAAGCGTCAAATTGAACAAAAACAATGGCAAATTAA
>JAOZVK010000550.1 GCA_029938185.1 Bacteroidales bacterium
GCCAAAAGTCCGTAAGGACGACCTATTGTTAGCCCCGTATGAAGCAAAGCGAAATGCGGGGAATATAAGTGTATATGAAAAAAACCAAAAGACCATTGATAATTAAATTTACCAATAGTCCTTATAATTAGGTCACCTTATAAAATCGACACTTTATAAAGTTGTAACTTATTGTAATTCTGGTGTAAGCAAAATTATCAATTGTCCATTATCAATTTTCAATTACTTAAACTGTTATTATATACAAATATTATATAAGTACTGTTACAAAAGTTTTTCGACATTTATTTATTCATAACTTACTGATTAAATTGTCTTTGTATTAATGCGTAAGCAACTATAAATAGGTCGAAGACCTTACAAACCTATTTAACCTCCCAAGTACTTCCACTCATTAAAAGATCATCCATACATTTAATTTTAGATGTTTTTTTAACATGTGCAACTTGTTTGCTTACTTCGTCTTCATAAGTTTCAGATTCAACCGAACGTATAATACCAAAAGCAACAGGAAACTCTGGGTGTTTCATGTTAATTAAAGCCATATGTAGTGTTGGGTCAATATCGTGCGCATCGTGAACAAGGATATCGTCTTTAGTAACTCCGTTTTCTCCTATTTTAACTACTTTTAGTTTATAACCATCAAGTATCAAACCTTTATCTTTTTCTTTTCCAAAAATCATAGGTTTGCCATGTGTTAATAATAGTTGAGTTTCTTCTCTATTAGCTTTTCCAAGTACAGCATCGTGAGTGCCATTATTGAAAATAATACAGTTTTGAAGTATTTCAACTACTGACGTACCTTTATGATTATTAGCTTTTTTAAATATATCAACACAAAGTTTTATATTATTATCGGCACCTCTGGCAAAGAATTTTCCTTTTGCACCAATAGCTAATTCTCCTGGATTAAAAGGGTGTTCTACAGTACCATAAGGAGATGTTTTAGTAACTTGTCCAAAATTTGTAGTAGGCGAAAACTGACCTTTTGTTAGTCCATATATTTCGTTGTTAAACAATATAATATTTAGATCAACATTTCGTCTTATTTCGTGAATAAAATGATTACCTCCAATTGCCAAAGCATCGCCATCTCCAGTTATTTGCCATACACTTAGTTCTGGATTTGATACTTTTGTTCCGGTAGCAATTGCGCCTGCTCTACCATGAATACCATGAAAACCATAGGTATCCATATAATAAGGAAATCTTGAAGAGCAACCAATTCCTGAAATTACAGCAAATTTTTCTTTTGGTATACCTAATTCTGCCATAGCTTTTTGAACAGCATTTAGTATGGCAGTATCTCCACAACCTGCACACCATCGAATTTCCTGATCGCTTTTAAAATCTTTTGCAGTATATTTGATTATGTTTTCAGTCATGTTTATTTTTCCTCCAATAATTTAATAAATTCATTCTTTAATTCAGCAACTGTAAATGGTAATCCTTGTACCTTATTGTATTGAGTATATTCAATATTAGGAAAATTCATTCTAAGATAATTTACAAATTGTCCCGAATTTAATTCACATACAATAATTTTTTTATATTTATTTAGAACTTCATAAGTGTTTTTGGGTAATGGATTTATATAATTAAAATGAACGATACTAAGTTCTTTGCCATCTTCGCGTAGTTCGTTAACAGCTGTTAATAAGTGTCCATAAGTACCACCCCAACCAACAACAAGTAGTTTGTCATCATAAGTTCCATCTAATGCTAATTCAGGTATGTCTTGTGCAACCATTTCAACTTTTTTGGCTCTTTCATCTGTCATCACCTGATGATTTTTAGGAACATATGAAACGGTACCTGTTACAGCCATTTTTTCGAGACCTCCAATTCTGTGTTCTAAGTTTGGAGTACCAGGAATTGCCCATTCTCTCAACATATTTTCGGCAATTCTTTTATATGGTTGATAGTCTTTATTGTCTTTTGAAGCTAAAGGAACTTTGATTGATGAAAGTTCATCCATTTTTGTAATTTTCCATGGTTCGGAACCATTAGCAATAAAACCATCAGTTAGTAAAATAACAGGGGTCATATGTTCAACTGCAATTTTTGCTGCCTCAAATGCATATTTAAAACAATCTGACGGAGTGCTGGCTGCTATCACAACTACAGGACTTTCTCCATTACGTCCATACAAAGCTTGCATAAGGTCGGATTGTTCTGTTTTTGTAGGAAGTCCAGTTGATGGGCCACCTCTTTGAACATTAACAATAACTATTGGTAATTCTGTAATAACTGCTAATCCAATTGCTTCACCTTTTAATGCTAATCCTGGTCCTGAAGTAGTTGTAACAGCAAGTGAACCTGCAAAGCTTGCTCCAATTGTTGTGCATATTCCTGCAATTTCATCTTCGGCCTGAACTGCTTTTACACCAAGTTCTTTTCTTGCCGATAGTTCTTGTAATATTTCAGTTGCAGGAGTTATAGGATACGAACCAATAAATAGTTCGAGTCCCGACTTTTCGGCAGCAGCAAGTAACCCCCAAGCAGTTGCAACATTACCGTTCATATTACGATATGTTCCATTTTCTATTTTAGCAGGATTAACTCTGTATGATGGTAAGGCTTCAATGGTATTTGCAAAATTGTGTCCAGCTCTTAAAACTTTTTTATTAGCATCAACAATTTTTGGTTTTTTCTTGAATTTTTTTTCTAAAAACTCTTCTGTATACTTCAAGGGTCTGTTAAATAACCAATATACCATACCAAGTGCAAACATGTTTTTGCTTCTTAATATACTTTTTATATCTAAGCCTTCGTTTTTTAAAGTTTCTTTAGTAAGAGATGTAATGGGTGCCTCAATAACATTATAATCACCCATTTTTTCTTGCTTAAGTGGTTCTAATGAACATCCTGCCCGTTTTATATTTTTTTCGGTAAAACTATCTATGTCAATAATGATTGTTCCACCTGGTTTCACCCATTCCATATTGGCTTTTAAAGCCGCTGGGTTCATAGCTACTAATACATCTGCTGCATCACCGGGTGTATTAACTTCCTTGTGTCCAAAATGTAACTGATAGCCCGAAACTCCACCAACTGTTCCTTTTGGAGCTCTAATCTCAGCCGGATAGTCTGGGAAAGTTGCTACATCATTGCCAACTAATGCTGATGTGTCGGAAAACTGCGTACCAGTAAGTTGCATTCCGTCACCTGAATCACCAGAAAACCGTACAACTACCTGTTCAACTTCTATGATTGGTTTTTCCTTCATAATATTATTTAAGTAAATGTTAGAAATTCTATAGTAAAGCACAAATTTAAAAATAATTATATAAATAATTATATATATAATTATGTTTTATATACATAATTTTAAAAAAAAAGGGCTTAGTTATACTTCACGAACTTAAAAGATACTAAAAATAAGATGTTTAGCATTCTTTAGTTCAAAAAAATGCTTAGTATTTTGAATTTTTATTTCTCAAGTTTTTTGCCCTGAAAGGGCATAAGCATTAACATGGGGCAACGCCCTATGTATAAATGCATTCGTAAGCAAAAACGCCCTGAAAGCAAAAGCAATAAAATACATTGCATAGTTTTTTTTTATGAATACACTAATTATTAGGTATTGCAGTTGAATTTAATTTTGACTTTGCTTTACTTGGAAGTGAACTGAATTCAGAACTCACAAAAAGCGTCAAATTGAACAAAAACAATGGCAAATTAAAA
>JAOZVK010000551.1 GCA_029938185.1 Bacteroidales bacterium
TCATTTTAATTTGCCATTGTTTTTGTTCAATTTGACGCTTTTTGTGAGTTCTGATTTTGGTAGCGCATTATTTAGTGCTGTTGCTGATACACCCAATAATCCCAATTTAAAATTATTAATAGCACAATTATTTAGTACTGGAATAAAGAAAAAGAGTCTCACAGAACATTTTGCTTATTCATATAATGCTATGAAACGTTGGTCGGATGCTCTAAACACAGGTGATTCTGAAATATTTGTAATGGTTTGAATGAATTTGCAGTAATAAAAACGTTTTTCTATTGATAACAAAATTATTGGCTACCCACGTAAGATTGGCTATTTACTGTGCGCTCGGCTGGTGTTTTCACCTGCCGCTGATTGCTTGTTATCTTACTGTCAGGTGAAAACACCTGCCAGATGCAACTTGTTGATAAATAGTTGTGTCCAACTTCTGACGGGTAGCCAAATTATTCAAGTTTAAAAAAACTCACATAATCAGACAGTTTACATATATTTATATTTTTGATAAAAGTATGCAAATACTATCAAACCACAACATTTTGCTAAAGATAAGGAATTAATAATTATTGTTTGATATATGTGTTATTTGACTCATATATAGCGTTTATAAAATTTGTTTTTAAATTTTTTTTTACTATATTTGTATAAGAGCTTAATTAAAAAACTCTATTTTTTATTAGCAAAAGGCAAGATATATCTAATCAAATTGTTATATTTGTGCTGTTTAGATGTGAACAGTCTCGTAAATGTAACGAACTTTTTAGTTAAATTGCTTAAACTACCACTGTATCATTGTATAATTAAATAATATTACACAAACAAATAAATGAGTTCAAAAATAAAGCTACCTGAAATAAAAAGTATATACGATGCAAATCGTAGATTAAAAAATGTTGTAAGTCATACTCCATTAATAAAAAATTTAAATTTTTCTGATATTTATAAAGCTAATATTTTGTTTAAACGCGAAGACTTACAAATAGTAAGATCGTATAAAATTCGTGGTGCATATAATAAAATTTCAAGCTTATCTGATGAAAATCTTGTAAATGGAGTTATTTGTGCAAGCGCAGGAAATCATGCCCAAGGAGTGGCATACGCTTGTAATAATATGAATATTAATGGGAAGATATACATGCCGACTACAACTCCAAGTCAGAAAATCAAACAAGTTAAAATGTTTGGTAAAAAGAATGTGGAAATTATATTGGTTGGCGATTCGTATGATGATTCACAAAAAGAAGCATTAGTCGAAAGCAAAAGAAGTAATATTAGTTATATTCCACCTTTTAATGATATTAAAGTTATCGAAGGACAAGCTACTGTAGGCTTAGAAATACTAAAAGATGCTAATGAGATTATTGATTATCTTTTTATCCCCATAGGTGGAGGAGGTTTAGCAGCAGGTGTTGGTAGTTTTTTTAAGCAAATAAGTCCAAATACAAAAATTATTGGTATTGAACCCGAAGGTGCACCTGCAATGAAAAAGTCATTGGAAAAAGGTGAATTAGTTACACTTGACAAAATAAATACTTTTGTTGATGGAGCTGCTGTAAAAAAAGTAGGCGATTTAACATTTAATATCTGCAAACGAGTTATTGACGATATGATTACAGTACCCGAAGGTAAAATTTGTACAACAATACTTAAACTGTACAATGAAGAGGCGATAGTTGTTGAGCCCGCTGGAGCAATGACAATCACTGCTTTGGATTATTATAAAGATGAAATTGTTGGCAAAAATGTTGTTTGTATTGTAAGTGGAAGCAATAATGATATTACTCGTACTGAGGAGATTAAAGAACGTTCAATGTTATACGAGGGACTAAAGCATTATTTTCTTGTTAGATTTCCGCAACGCTCAGGAGCTTTGAAAGAGTTTGTTGTTGATATACTTGGATCAACTGATGATATTACACATTTTGAATACAAAAAAAAGAATAATAGAGCAAAAGGACCTGCATTGATTGGTGTTGAAGTTAAAAAAGAAGAACATTTTATAGAACTTTTAAAACGAATGGACGAAAAAAATTTTGGATATGAATATCTTAATGACCAATCTTATTTATTTCAATATATACTTTAAATGGTACAATTATACAATGATACAATGGTACAATACTCTGATTAATAATAGATAACAGTTTGTTAATGTTAAAACTATAACCGTTTAGGGTATATATTATAAAGGTCTTTGACTGGGGTGTTAATAATCAATAAATTTGTATCATGCTAATTTTATTCTTACATCTAAAATTTGTTAAAGAAACCTTATTTTTGAATTTTTAAACCTTAATAGAAATTAAAATGATGAAAATTTTAAACCTTATTACCTTATTAAAATCTCTGTTAATAAGGTAATAAGGTTTGTAAACAAGGCATATTTTGGTTTCTACTAAGGTTGATAATAAAAAATAAGGTTTTTTATTTCTACTTTACGAACTTAAAAGATACTAAAAATAAGATATTTAGCATTCTTTAGTTCAAAAAAATACTAAGCATTTTTTTGAGCTAAAGAATATTAAGCATCTCATACTTAATGCTTTATAGATTCGTAAAGTAGAATTAATAAATAAATTTAAAAACATATGAAAAAAGCAATATTTGTATTTATATTTTTATTTTCAATATTTTATAGTAATTCTCAAAATATAAAAAAACTAATTGGCAAAAGCTTTCCTGATAATATTTTAGAATCTAAAGTATTTGATATAAACAATAATGAGTTAAATTTTGGAAAAATGATTGATAGTTTAAAAGGTAATATTGTTTATATTGATTTCTGGGCAAGCTGGTGTAGACCATGTATTGATGAAATGCAATATTCTAAAAAAATGCAAAAATATTTTACTGGCGAAAAACTTTTGTTTCTTTATATATCAACCGATACTGAAAATGAAAAATGGCAAAAAGGTTTAAAAAAAATAAATATTGCAGGTTATCATTTTAGACTGAAAAATGAATCAAAACCTGCAATTCGTAAATTGTTTAAAATAAAGGGTATCCCATATTGTGTAATTATTGATAGTGATGGTAAAATATTAAATCCCAAAGCTAAATATCCAAGTTCTAAAAAAATAATAAGGGAAATAGAACAACTAATTAAAGCACACTAATGTGTACTTTATAATTTTGAGTTTTAAAAACAAAATTATTTATACTTAAAACTGGTTTTAACAAATTACAATTTAATTGGAATATAGTTGATTATCTGATAATTAAAAAGCATATTTTTTATGTAGCTTATTATATTTTATTTATCTAAGACTTACCAAGTATAAAAAACACTATGATAAAAAAATCACACATTATAATATATGATATGTTTGGTAAAAATGTATATTATTCAAATATAAATATATCACCTAAAATAATAAATGTTGATAATTTAGAAAAAGGAATATATTTTATACATGTTATTAGTGATAAAAAGGTTTATACTGAAAAAATTATACTATATAAATAAAGGTCTTCGACCTAATATAATGAGACTTACGTATAAAAAATTTTATTATTACTGATTATCAGTTAATTAAAATCAAAAATAAATTTGTGCGTAAATAAACTTTAAGAACTCAAAAATTATTATATTTGCAGTTTGTTAATAAAATAGCAAAGGATACTCTAAGGAAATGACGAATTATAAATTACGAATTACGAATTGGTTTACACCTAAATA
>JAOZVK010000112.1 GCA_029938185.1 Bacteroidales bacterium
TTAAAAATACCACAAAACCACTGACAACCAAGCAAATGATAGCCACATTTATTTTGTTTCTATTATCGTTTCATCTCCTGATATATTTCTTATTTTTAAACGTAAAGGTTTCTTCTTACTTTCTATTTTTCCGTCCCAAAAATCTTTTGTTTTTGTGCCGTTAAAGATAATATATCCTAATTTATCAATTTTTATTTCATAATCGCTTTGCCAAATTCCAGTCTTGTTTGTGCTGTCAAGACTTATCATTTCTATTAGTTCTAAACCATCTTCGCTTATTTTTATCGGATTGAATTCTTTACCATTTTTTAGTGACTGTGAATTTCCTTTCTCATTAAACTCTCCTATTTTCTGTATTAAACGGTCACTTGCGAATTTTGTAATTTCAGTTGTGTAATTTCCGTCTGTTTCTGTTGTTGCGTATTCTACAATGTCTTCTACAACAATATCGTGTAGGAAGTTTTTAAGGTCGAGAAGCTCTACTTTTATTTGTGTTGCGTTGTTGTCTTTTATAAATTGCTGAATTTCCTTATAATCAGCAATATCAATATAGTAAATTATTGCTTTCTTAACTTCAATTTCTAAGTTTTGAAGTTCTTGATTTACTATTTTGTTAATAAGTGGAATATCAAGAATTTTTTCCTTGCTATCAATTAAATTTGGAACATAAACAGGAACTGTTCCTTTTTTACTGTCTTGAATTGCTCCAAACCAAAATTTATTTATGCCTTCGGTATTTTTTTGTAAGCCAGGAATAAGTTTTGCGAGTTTATCCATTGTTTGCACAGGGTTGCGAAACAGATTTACCCCGTCTTTTATTTCCATTACTGCAAATTCTGCACCTGCGGAAATTAAACGGTCTCTTACTGTTTGTATGCTGTTTACTCCAATATCGGCATGTATAAATTTTCTACCCAAATCGCTCGCTACTTTTGCTGTTACACCACTGCCACCAAAAAAATCGGCTATTATCATGCCTTCGTTTGATGAGGCTTTGATGATGCGTTCTAATAATTTTTCGGGTTTTTGGGTTGAATAACCTACATCTTCGCTGTGAACTTTACCTAAATCTGCAATATCAGCCCACCAATCTTCTGGAATTTTACCTTTCTTATCTAATTTTTCTAATACTTCATCTGATGCTTTACCCGACAAGGCTGTTTTACCACCACTTTTTGTGCTTTTTTTAAATTTAACTCTAATACCATCTCCATTAAAAACCTTTTCAAAGCCTACTTTATATATAAAAATATTATCGTGTTTTCGAGGGAAGTTATTTTTTTGATTTGTCGGTCCCGTATATGCCCAAATAATTTCATTTACAAAATTGTCTTCACCAAATACTTCGTCCATCAGGATTTTTACATAATGCCCGATATGCCAATCAAGATGCACATAAATACTTGCTGTATCGCTCATTATGGATTTTATGGCTTGCAGGTTTTCATACATCCAATTAAGGTAATCTTCTTTTTTCCAAATATCACCATACATTTTTTCATCAAAGGCTTGTAGTTCGCTGTTGTCCATTTTTTGCTCTGCATTGGCTATTTTTTCGGCAAGTTTTGGGTTTCGGCGTATGTAAACTTTTTTGGCATAATCGGCACCGCTGGCAAATGGTGGGTCTATGTAAACTAAATCTACTTTTATGTTTTGCTCTTTTAGGTAGGCACAGGCAGATATGCACTCGCCACGTATTACAAGGTTTTCGGTGTTATTACCTATTTGTTCGGTTTGTTCTACTTCGTAATAAGGCATTCCACGTTTTATGCGGTCGTAAATTTTATCGTTATCACGGTAACGCAATACACGGCGAGTTCTCGAAAAATTATCGAGAACAGCTTGTCCTTCAACAGTATTTGGTATGTATGGTATATATTTTATTGGCATTTTATTTCTTTTTTAAAGATTTTGGTTTTTTACTTAACTTTTTTTCTTCTGAAACAACTCTTCTTTCTAATTTTTTAAGGTCTTCTTCGGCAGGTAAATTTTCGGGTTTTATACCTCTTTCTAATAAAATTTTCCTAACAGATTTATTATTTGTAATATGTTCGTTAGAAATCTTATTTTCCGTTTTCAATTTTTTGTCTTTGGTATTGAAAACAGTAATTTCAGTAGCAAAATCTTTTGCTTTTATAGTAATTGTTGGCAAAAAGTCGGCGAGTGGTCTGTTTTGTGGCATTCCGAGTTTTGTTTTCATTTGTTTGGTTGTTAGCCCTCCAAATAAAGCTTGGTCTCCTTTGCTTCTGATAATGCCAAAATTTCTGTCATTTCCTGTTTGTTCATATATCAATTCTGAAAGTTCTTTTTCGGAATAGCTTAATTTTTTACGAGCCTGTAAGCGTTCTTGATCTTTTAGCCTTTTTTCGATTAGTTCAAATTTACGAGTTTGAACAGCAAAATAAGTTTGAGCAAAAGCAATTGTTTCTTTTCTTGGGTCTCCGTTCTGAGTTATTAGATAACACGCATAACGAGTGAGCATTAAGTCGTCAATTTCTTTTTTAGCTCCTTTGGGCATATCTATCGTTTTCCTGATGTCAGGAAAATGATTAGACACCTCATTATTACTGACTTCGCAAGCAATTTTTGCCTTTGTTATAACTTTGCTGAAATTTTCCCATTTTGCATAAGCTAATAGGTGTTGCAAATCACGAGCAAACCAAAACTCTATGCCTTCTTCTGTTGTATAGGAATGTTCTTCAAAATTATTTGTTAATGATTGTATTATCTCTGTTTTCATACTATTTATTCGTTAAAAAAGTTATTAATTTTACTACTTAATTTGCTTAAATTTGTTGGCATATCATCGCTATCAACAAGGTAAAGAAAATCAAACTTATTATAAGCAAATTTTTCTTTGTTCTGCTCTAAAAACTTGGTTTCAACAAACTTTCGTTTAGCCTGAAAAACGGGGTCGTTTTCAAATCCTTTCCCTTTTGTTTCAATAATTAGTGCTTTATTAATTTCTTTGTCTTTTCGCTTAATTATAAGAAAATCAGTAGTATATTTCCCTATGTTTTTCCAGTATTTATTTTCTTTTGCATAACAATTTATTACAAACTCGGTTAAACCACGTTCTCCGTTGTAGTAAATTTCTAAGTCTTTATTTTTGAAGTCTTCGAGATTTAAGGTTCTTTGTAAAATTTCTTTTTCAAAACCACTTTGTTTAAAATCGTAAGGCAAATAATGAAATGTTTTGTTTTTGCTTTTTACGGCAGAAGAATGTTCATAAGCTACTTTAAATTGTTCAAAACCTATCATCATATTTTCAAGCGGAGTTCCTTTTACGCTTTCAATTTGAATGTCATAAAGTTTCTTTACATTTTCAATATCTACGTTGGTAGTTGTATTATTTTTGTCAAAGTCTAAAATTTTCTTTGTGTCGTTTTCATTTGGGAATAATTTTTCGTTTTGTTCTATCGTTTTTAAATTATCTACAATCAATAAATTTGCTTTTTTGTCCACAACTTCTGTTTCGGTTTGCAAATTGCGTTTTATACTAAAAGCAAGTCTTATTTTTGAATTTATTTGATATAAATCGTAAAGTTCGTTAAATATTTTATTTTTATTTTCTACGAAAGTAATTTTATCAAATATTAATTTTAATTCCGATTGAAATTTAAGTAAATCCGAAACAGAAATTTTATTAAAACTTTCTTTTGAAATATCAAAAATCCACTGATTGTAATTTGCAAAATTATTCCCTGTATTTTCAACTATTTTTAAATCGGCATCGTCAATACTGCTTAATTCACTTGTTTTAATTAGAGCCGTTGTTTTATAGTTATCAATTTGAGAAGCTAAAGTTTCAAGTTTTATTTTTGTATTTGCATTTTCTTCTTCATCTATTGAGTTATAAGTTATTTTAAGCTGATAAAATTCTACTTTTGGCAAGTCTAAATATTCTTGTCTCGAAAAACGCTCAATTCTTTCTGTTTCTGTTCTCGGTTTTAGTTTATTTAGTTCTTCTATACTTGTTTGTTGTTCTTTTTTTAATTGTTCGTTCAGCACTTTTGCATTATACTCATTTAACCAAATTAATGCTGTTTCGTGTTTATTTTTATCCACTTGGCGTAAGCACCTACACGAAGTTTGCAAAACCATATTTTTCGGGCTATCACCTTTTTGAGAAAGCACAACAGCTGTCAAACTTGGACTGTCCCAACCTTCTTTGCCTATTTGGACAAGTAAAATATAGCGTTTTTTTGTTGCTGAAACGGTTTTTGGAATATCAAGCGTATTAAAAAGTAGTTGGTTTTCTTTTGGCAGGGTAAATTTTTTATTTCCTTTATGAAATCGTAATATTTCGTCAGGATTTATTTTTAGCGTTCCAGTTAAATACGGATATATTTCCTCTTCAAGGTTTTTTATATTGCTACAATATATTGCAAGTTTTGCAATATTTCCGTTTTCGTAAATCGTTTTTTTGTATTGCTTGTTAAAATTGTTTATTGCTTTTTCAATTATCTGAAATTTATCAAGATTTTGAGCAACTTTAACTTTTGGTGTTTTTAGGAAATTATTTATTGCTGTTACCAACGGATAATAATAAACAGTATTTGTTATTTGCGAAAATTTAAAAAATGCAGTATCCGTTACCTTTATTTTATCGGCTTTTGATAAATACGGCGTTCCTGAAAAACCTAAGATTGTTGTTATGTTTTTGGTTTCAGTCCATTTATTAACAACCTTTCGTAGTTTTATATCACCGTCTGTTGCGTGATGAACTTCATCAATTAATATTGAAAGATTTGGTATTTTTCCTATTAAGTTTCTTAATTCGTTTGCGTATTTATCTTTTTCATCCCCTGTGTGTTGATAAGTTCTCTGTTTATCTTCTACATAAACTCTGTTTAAAATAACTTTTTCAGCATTAACCACAAAAACTTGTCCGAATGGACTTGGTAAACATTGATTTACCTTTTGTGCATTAGGATTTCTGGCTTTATTACTTTTGCTTCCTGTTTTTGCTTGGTCGAGTATATCAAATTTGAGCATTTTTTTTATCTTGCTCGCAGCTGGTTCAGGCAATACCCAATTTGGGTCAAATTTTTCAATTGTTTTTAAACTCGGCACAATTGACGATTTTAAGCCAGAAGGAATTAAAACGAGAAAATTATGTGCAAAATTTTTATTATTCGGTTCGTTGTCTGCAAAATACAAATCGAGATAAATAATGGTAGCCATCAAAAAGGTTTTTCCTGCTCCCATTGGTAAACTCATCAAATAATCGGCATAATTAACATTGTAAAAAATGCTTTTTATAATTTTTTCATATTCGATATTTTCAGGTTGCTGTAAAATTAAATTGGCAAGTTCGGGAAGCAACATTTCTTTTCCATTTTTTTGAACAGCAAAATGAAAAAGAGCTTTTGCATTACTATTGGTTTCCATAAAATCAACAGCTTGCGGATATTTCAAGTAATATTGAGTGGTTTCATCTTTATCAATAAAAAATCCTTCTGAAAATAACTGCCACAGCGGTTTATTTTCACCTTTAATTTTCAGGAACAAATATGTTTCAATTGCTTGTATTTGAGTGTCTCTTAATTCGCCTTTATTGCGTATATAACTAATAAGATTTTTGACACTACAATCGTTTGATTGTAACCACTCAAAAGTTTTATATTTAATTATGTTATTTAACATTTTTTTTATTCAGTTATAAATGATTTGTTAATTTTACAAAAGTAACATTTTATATTTAATGACCATTTAATTGGTGTTTTTTCAGTTGTGGCTATCGGAAATGTGCTTGTGGCGTTTTATTTTTTATTCGTTTACTATTTTAATTCTTATTTGTTTGATGGTGTATAAAAATTTCGAGTAAAATTTTACGTTGTTCGCTAATGTTATACCTTTCAGTTATGATTGTTTCAAAATTATCGTTAAAACATTTTGCCCAAAGTGAATATTCTTGATTTAATTCTTGTTTTTCAATTATCATTTTGCATTTATGTCCTAATATATATATCAAACTATCATTATCTACTTTGTTTTGTTTGTATCCTATAAATAAGGTATCAATATCACTAAAAATTTCATCAAATACCCTTTGACGATTTTTAAGTAATGGTTCTCTGTTTAAATTTAATATTTTTATCGTTTCTTTTGCTTTTTCATTTGTTCCTATCATTTTTGCATCAGAATTAAAAATGATACAATTCTCAGGCTTATCAATTTCCGGATTTAATAATAATGGCTCTTCTGAGGTTAATGGTGGCTTGTTTGCATAACAGTTTACCCTATTTAGAATATTTTGTGAATTAACAGGATTGTGTGCTATGGCTCTATTTTTTTTAATCGGAAATCGGTTCCCTTTTGCTTTTTTCCCGTTACATACGGGACAAGATAACAAAAGGTTACTCCATTCACAGCCAAGCCAAAAATAGCCTTCATGTTTACTTCCGTTTGTATCTCGTTCATCAACTTTGGCTTTTGGTCGATAATGTTCTACTTGCAAAGTTGCTGCATGTTCAATTTTAGATTCGCAGTAATAACATTTTGGACTGTCATTTTTATCCAAAGTTTGTTTGTGTAAAGAAAATGCAGCAAGTTTATCTTTAACCGTTTTATCTTTATAGTAATATCCGTCAAATATTTTCCCGTTATTATTTATAACAGCCCTGTTTATTTTTCTTAAACAACTGGCTTTTAATAATTTTTCAGGAACTTTTGTGTAATCTTTTAAAGGCAAATGTCTCATTTGTTATTATTGTTTTTTAATTCAACACCTGCTTCATCAGCAATTTTTTGTAATTTTTTTTCAAGTATTTTATTAAAAATAACTTCGTCGTATCCTTTTTCTGTTCTAATACGTTCGCCTTCTTTATGAGAAGAAGGAAATATATCTTGAAAATCAAATATCGGCGAACTTAAAATATTTTCGGGCGGTAATTCCGATAATTTTATATCAAGTTTTTCAAGAGTTATACCGTCCTCTTTGTTTCTATCCACTAATAATAAAACAGAATTTTCGGGTGCACCAAGTAGTGGTATTGGACTGTGAGTTGAAACAATAAATTGAATTTTGGGAAAGTTTTCGGTAAATTTCATTACCATTTCTTTTTGCCAAATCGGGTGTAAATGCAAATCAAACTCGTCAATTATTACAATACCTTTTAAATCTTCAATATCGTCTTGTTGCTCTGATAGACGTAAAATAATATCTCCTGCAATGGCAATTACACTTCTGAAACCTGCTGCTAATTCAGTGAAAATAAGTTTTTTGTCGCTATCTCGTTCTGTATATTTGACAATATTTTTTGATTTTTCTTGCTTAATTTCAATATCTATAATGTAAGGTGAAAGTAATTTTAATAAAATTTCTTTTGCTTTATCATAATATTTTCTCTGATTTTCATTTTGCCAGTCTATTAATCCGTCTTCAATATTACGTAAAATTCCGTCTGCATTAAATAAGTTGTATGTTTTAGTTTTTTTCTTGTCTGCTCCTTCGATATTTAAACGTGAAGTGCCGTAAACTGCAAACTGATTTATTTGTGTAAATCTCTCATCGTTTTTACTTGATATAATATTATCTATTCCATTGCCTTTTATTTTAACATAAATATCTTCTTCGGTTAAAATTGTTTTATCATCTTTATTTCCGTATAATCCTATAAGCAAAGCTCGCAAAACAGAAGTTTTACCGTAACCGTTCTCGCCTGTTAAAAAAGTCCATTGTGCATTTTCGGGGATTTCAATATTTTCAATATTCTTTATTCCCTGAAAATTTTTAATTGAAAACGAATTTATTGAAATTTTATCTTTTTGTGTTTCATATTTCATTGGTGTTTCAAAACTCCTTAATAAAACGTCATAGATAAACATGCCCTCATTAACCGGATGCGGAACAAGTCCTCGTTCTGTTTTTTCTTGATAATCAGAAACATTCCAAAAGTAATTTTCTTTATCTTCTGTATGTTCAAAAGACAACCCAAAAGATGTAACGAGCAATTCAAATTCATTTTTCCACGATTTGTCTTGCGGTAGAATATTTATTTCGGGAATATGCTCTGAAATATTACTTATTATGGCTTTTGTATAATTTAAAGCATATTTATTTCCGTTGTCATGTAAAATGAATTCTGAAAAACGGTTAAATTCAGGTAATTTAGAACCACCACCATAAATAAAACAAGGTTGATTTTCAAATTGTTTTACTGCTTTGTGCTTTGGAAATTTCCAGTAAACTCTACTGTTAAATATTTTGTAAATCTTTTGGTCGAGTTTTTTATATACTCTTTTTAATGCGATATAATATCTATCAGTAAAATCATTAGTTATATCTTTTAATATTTCATAATTTGCAATTTCTTCTTCTGCACTTTTGATTTGCTCTGTTGTGTAATTGTATGTGTCAAGATTTATTTTATTTTCTTCTGCATTTTTGATTTGCTCTGTCGTGTAATTATCAAGATAATTAATATACACATTGTTTGCCGCAATAATGTATGCTTCTGCGGCAAGATAGCTTATAGTGTAATCTTTATTTACTTTAAAAAAAGAAATATCACTACTGCCTGCCCCTATATCCAAAGCACAATAAAATCCAGGTAAAATTTTCTTTTTATGGACAAGAAAAGTTAAACCTGCTGCTGTTTCAGGAAAAACAGATAAACTATTTTTTATTAATAAGTCTTTAAAATTTGTTTCCTCTGCTTGTTTTTTTATTTGTTTTAATAAATTTTCAATAAGTTCAATAAGTTCTTTTGAAGTTTTGTTATGAAAATTATCAACTGTTCTGACTTCTTTTTGTAACAATTCTGACAACAAAAGAATTGTTTCAAATTTTCTGCGTCTGATAATATTTACCTTTTTAGAATATTCAGTCGGAATACCGAGTTGAATTGAAAATTGAAGTTCTGTATCTGATGCTTTTGGCAATAAGTTGTATTTTTTTATAATAGCGCCACCGCCTTGTATTTTATCTTTATTCTCTTTTTTGTATTTATCTTTGATGAAAAACAAAAGATTTGTGAGGTATAAAACAGATAAAAATTCAGGTGTGAAAGGGTCAAAATTTTTCTTCTTTGAATATATTTGATTTTCTTCTTTAAATCCTGAAACAACTTTAAATTCGCTGTCTTCTGCCGAAGCAATTTTAAAATAGTTATATATTTTTTTGCTTTCTATTTCTTTTTCAAAACCATAACTAAACTTGTCATTTTCTAACCATTCTATACGAGATGGTAAAAAAAATGTTGTTTTATTTTCGGCATCAGTAAATTCAATAAATTCATGTTTTTCGGGTTTTGCAGATGAGTGAAGCACACAAACTTTACTCTGATATGTTCCAAAATCTAAACCTATATTATATTTTATTATGTTTTTCATTAGTCAATAATTTGTAAATAATTTACAGATATAAGTTTATTGTTAAATTGCATTTTATTTTTTTTCAATTTTTGTAAATCGTTTAATCGTTTTGCTTTGTCAAATTTTATGTTTTCAATTTCCTTACTACGCATTCTTATTATATTTGCATCCTCGCTTTCATCTAACAAATTTTGTTTTCTCTTTATAATGCTGTTATAATATATTTCTTCTCTTTTTCTTATCATTTCAATTTTGGAAATATATTTTGCATTTTCTTTTTTTTCTATTTTTCTTCTTTGCTTTAATATTTCTCTATTGGCTATTGTCTTAAATTCACTAACAAACTGCTCGTTAAAATTATAGTCTATTGTAGGTTCTTTGGCTTTTGTTTGAGCTAATCCGAAAATATATTCACAAGTATTGTTTTCAATTATTTTAGGCTTATCACCTGAAAATTCTGTTAATACAGGCTTGAAAAAGGTAGTTTCTGTTATTTTATTTGTAAAAGGTTCTCGTTTTTTTATCATTATGCCGTAAACAACGAGTATGTATGAACCGACAGGCAAGGAAAACTCGTTATCAATACTATCTTTATGCAGGGCTATTCTGAAAGCCTGATTTTTATCTTTCTTTTGTTTTATGAAAAATTCAGTTGTTCCGTTAATTATCGGGTGTAAAGGATTTATGAATTCAATTTTTGGATTTTTAAAAGCATATTCTTGATTAAATGTAATAGGTATTCTTGTGTTATCAATGTTTTTTCTTTTAAATTCTTTATATAACAAACCAACATCAGAGCTTGGTGTAAAACTTTTATTATTCTCAATAAAATTATTAATTATATTTTTATTATTGTTAGGTAATACAATGTAATATTTATCTTTTATTGTAACATCTTTTACTAACCTACATGCCGGTAGTTCTGCTCTAAAAATACTTCGTATGTAATTTTTAATTTCTGTCTCGGTAGGGTATTTATTGTTAATTTCAATATCCTTAATTGCATTTTCAAAAGCGTAGTCAATACTAATAGAATGTTTTTGTTCTTCTTTTATTTTTTCAAGGTCTAATCTTCTATTTTCGAGAGCAAATGCAACACTATCAATTTTTTTATTTCTTTCTTCTTCGGTTAATTTTTTGTTTCCGTAAAGTTCTTGTTCTAATTTATCAAAACTGATAATATTTTGGTCATCAACAAGTATTTCTTCAAGGTCTCCAAGTGCTTCTTGAAAAATTTTAATACGGTCAAGTAATCTATTAAATATTTGTTCTTCAATAGTACCTTTTATAACCATTGTGTAAATATTTATTTTACTTTCTTCTTGTCCCACTCTATCAATTCTACCTATTCTTTGTTCCACAACCATGGGATTCCATGGTAAATCATAATTTACGATTGTATCACAAAATTGCAAATCAATACCTTCACTACCAACCTCTGATGATAGCAAGATTTTGATATTTTTATTTTCTCTGAAATTATCAATTCTTTTTTTTCTGTCATTCATTCCTCCGTAAATAATTTCAGTCTCTGTATTAAGCTCATTTTCTATTCTTGCTTTTAAATACAACAATGTTTTACGGAAAAATGAGAAAATAATTATTTTTTTGCCTTCTTGTAGAACATGTTTGTTAATTATTTTATTTTCAAGTTGTGAATATTTATTGTCAGTTTCTTTTGGATAAATTCCTTTTATTAAATCTGTTTCATTTTCAAAAAACGCAGGAATACAACTTGTAATTTGGCGTTTTTTCATAATTAGTCCTAATATACTTTTTTTGTAATCATATTCTTTTATAACAGAATTATATAAACTCCACTCTTCGTTTGAAAATTCAACAGAAACAGACATTGGGATTCTTTTAACTCTGTTTGTTTCAACATCACGTTTTCTTGTTCTTGTATATATATTATTAATAGAACTTAACTCCGTTAAAAAATCTATTATTTTTGCTCTATTTCCAACTGTATCTGTTTCATTTTTTAATAGTTTAATTGCTTCTTCGTAATAATAATTGTCCTTAAAGTATTCCGGAACTTTCTCATTGTAAAAAAAATCTTCTTTCTTAACCTCCTCGTTTTCTATAAATTCAGCAATTTTTGGAAGAATAACCTCTTCTTGTTGCAACATTGTAATTGCTTTTACAAATGGTTTATTATTGGACAATGCAATTTCAAATTTATCATATTCATCAAATTCTCTTTCATCTAATAAATTTAATAAATTAAAAAGATTTTCGAGACTTATCATTATCGGTGTTGCCGTAAGAAAAATTGCAGAATTAGAATTATTTAATACTTTTTTTAATCCTTTATGATTTAATGTGTTTTTATTTCTTAATCTGTGAGCCTCATCACAAATAACTAAATCAAAGTTTTTCTCGTTCTCTTCAATTAGTTTTAATATTTTATTCTTTTCTATTTTATCATCTCTTGTTTTCGCTTTTTTAATAATTTCACTTCCGATAGTTGTTTTATCGTGTTCTTTATTAAACGTGTCTTTATCAATATGTTTTAAAATTTCCTTTTCAAAATCTTTTTGTTCTAAAAAGACTTTATCTTGAATTGTGTATAAAACATTTAAGTTTTCATTAATACCTTCAAGTTCCTCAATTTTATCTTCTCTAAGAATAAATTTGAAGTTGTCGGTTCGTAATTGTTCGTAATTTATTATAGCTTTAATGCTTTCGTCAAAGTTTCCAAATTCTTTTAATTTATCTTCAAAATCCTTTCGTTTTTCATAAATTTTGAAGTTAAAATAAAACTTATTTAACATTTCTTCTTGCCACTTTTCAGTTAAAGATTTAGAACAAACAATCAGAACATTATTTAATTCTTTCCTTGCCGAAAGTTCGAGCATAATATTTCCGGCTTCAATTGTTTTTCCAAGACCTACTTCATCTGCAATTAATAATCTTCGATTAATTGATTTTAAGAATTTTATTAATGGTCGGTATTGGTATCCAAAAAATTTTATTCTTGATGCTTTAAATGTTGAAATTGTATTATTTGAAACATTATTTATTTTTGCAATTGTATTTGCAATACCAAAATCACGATAATCGTCTAAGTTATCTTCTGCAAAATAATCCCAAGCGTCTTTTTTTATAACAAATTCGGTTAAATCACTTTCATACAGACTTTCTACATTACCGTCAGGGTATTGAACTTCATAAGCAAATTCTCCGTCTATCTCTCCAAGTATACCGCTGATAATTACTTTGATATTTGGATTGTTTTTTAAAGAAACTTTATCTTCTATATTAAATTTTGTCATCTTAATATTTTATTGTCAAATTTATTTTTGCAAAAATAGTAATGTTTTTATTTTCTTACTCGGTTATCGGTGATTTTTTAATTAATGCTATCGGATATGTGTGTGGTTGCGGTTATTTTTTTTTATTTTTTTTTCGCTTGCGA